>DATHEP010000025.1:0-3684 GCA_035318525.1 Conexibacter sp. | reverse complement strand
GTCGAGGACCTGCTCGAGCGCGGCAACGGCGCCGCGCGTCAGGTCGTCGTGCACGAGGCGAACCACGACCTGCGCGAAGTGGTCGCCGAGATCGTGGCGGCGACGACCGCGGAGGCGTAGCCGCGGCGGCGCCCTTCCCGGCGGTGCTTCCTCGCACTCTAGAATCGATCGTGTGAGCAGCGGCGGCCCCGATCTCTTCGTGATCTGCAAGCACTGCGGCTCGGAGGTCAGCCCGTACATCACCGAGTGCCCGTACTGCGGCAGCCGGCTGCGCAAGCGCGCGCCGAAGCTCGATAGAGAAGGGCGTCCGGCGGAGAAGGAGCGTCGCCGCGCGCGTCGTCGCCCCACCCCATCGCTCGGGCCGCTGCGGCGCGGTGAGATCCCCGGGATCCGGGCGGATGGGCGGCCCTATGTGACGATCGCGGTGGTCGTCGCGAGCCTCGTGCTGTTCGTGCTGCTGGAGGCAAGCGCCGTCGACCTCATCGACGTCGCGATCGTCGGCAGACCGGACGGCAACTGGTGGCACGTCGTGACCGCCCCGTTCGCCTATGTCTCCAGCGGCTACGCGTTCGTGGCGCTGTTCTCGATCGCGATCTTCGGCTGGCTCGTCGAGCGGCGCCATGGGCCGGTCGTGCTCGCGCTGCTGTTCCTCGCCGGCGGCGCCGGCGGGATGGCGGTCGCCGCCGCGACTGAGACGTTCCCGACCGCGCTCGGCGGCAACGGCGCGGCGCTCGCGCTGCTGGTCGCGTGGGCGATCCCGGACGTGCGCGAGCTGCGGCGCGGCAACGAGGTCGACGGCGACCTGCTCGGCGCGGCCGTCTTCGGCGTCGTGCTCCTGCTGCTGCCGGTCGCGGTCGAGTGGGCCGACCCGCTCGCCGGCGCCACCGGCGTCGTCGCCGGTGCGCTGCTCGGCTACCCGCTCGCCCGGCTCCGCGACGGACGCTAGAGGGTGCGGCCCGCGCGGCCGCCCGCCGTATGATCCGCCGCAGTGGAGCGCGCCTACACCGACGCCGAGATCGATGCGGCGCTCGCCGCGCTGAGCGAGCCCGACCGGCTGCGCGAGGCGCAGGCGCTCGTCGCGCGTGCGGCGCCGCGGCTGCAGCACGTGCTCGACGAAGCGCTGTCGGCCGGCGGGTGGTTCGGCGACACGCACGAGCAGGCGGTTGCCGCGGCGGCTGATCTCGGCGACGCGGCGGAGCGGCGGCAGGCGATCGGCACGCTAGTCGGTGAGGAGACGCGGCTCGGCATGCTCGTGGGCGTCGCCGTCGGCTTCGAGCTGGCGCGGACGCTCGACACCGGTACTTCGACGGAAGGGGACTGACATGGAGCTGCGCTACCTCGGCCACTCGGCGTTTGCGCTGAGCGACGGCGAGACGACGGTGCTCGTCGACCCGTTCCTGACCGGCAACCCGAGAGCGGCCGCGACTGCGGACGAGCTCGAGGCGACGACGATCCTGCTCACGCACGGACACGCCGACCACCTCGGCGACACGGTTGCGATCGCCAAGCGCACGGGTGCGCTCGTCGTCGCGATCCCCGAGTTGGCGAACGAGATCGGCGCCGAGGGCGTCGAGGTGCGCGACCCGAACCTCGGCGGCACCGTCAGGCTCGACTGGGGCTCCGTGAAGCTCGTCCCCGCCTGGCACACGGCCGTCTCGCCGAGCGGCACGCCGCACACGCCGGCGGGCCTCGTGATCGAGCTGGGCGGCACGACGATCTACCACGTCGGCGACACCTGCCTGTTCTCCGACCTCGCACTCGTCGGCCGCGGGCGCACGCTCGACGTCGCGCTCGTGCCGATCGGGGGCCACTACACGATGGACCGTCACGACGCGGTCGAGGCCGTGAAGCTGATCGGCGCCTCGACCGTCGTGCCGATCCACTACGACACGTTCCCGCCGATCGAGACCGACGCGCAGGCGTTCAAGGCCGACGTCGAGGCGCAGACGAGCTCGCGCGTGGTCGTGCTGGCGCCGGGGGAGACGCTGTCGCCATGACGCACGCGATCGTCCTCATCCAGGCCGAGCGCACGGCGCTCGCCGAGCTTGGCGGGCAGCTCGCCGACGTGCCGGGCGTCGCCGAGGCCTACTCGATCACCGGCGAGTGGGACTTCGCCGCGATCCTGCGGCTGCACGCGCCGGACGACCTCGCGCACGTCATCACCGAGCAGGTCGCGCAGTTGCCCGGGATCGTCAAGACGCAGACGTTGCTGGCGTTCGAGGTCTACTCGAGACACGACCTGGACGCGTTGTTCTCGGTCGGGGAGTAGGGCGGCGGCGCGCGGGCTGTCCTGGCCGCGGGTCGCAGGGCGACCTCAGGGCAGGACAGCGCCTCGGGAGATCGCGCCGGCGCGGGTGAGCGCGGCGCCGAACGCGTCGGCCATCGCGTCGTAGGTGTGACCTTCGAGCGCAGCTCGGCCGGCCTCGCCCAGGCGCGTGCGGAGCGACGGGTCGTCGAGGAGGCGGGCGATGGCGGCTGCGAGCGCGTGCGGATCCGCGGGCGCGACGACGAGGCCGGTCTCCTCGTCGCGGACGAGTCCGCCGGCCACGGCGCCGACCGCGGTGGTCGCGATCACCGGCGTCGCCTGGTGCAGCGCCTCGTTGCAGACGAGCCCCCACGGCTCGCGGAAGCGCGGCGTGGGGATCGAGGGGAGCACGAGGGCGTCGGCGGCGGCGTAGGCGACGGGCAGGCGCTCGCGCGGGAGGGGCCCGAGGAGCCTCGTGCCCGGCGTCGCCGCGACCTCGGCGGCGAGCGGGCCGTCGCCGATTGCGACGAGCGTCGGTGGGGGTGCGGGGCGGGGGGCGTCGAGCGGAGCGGGCTCGGAGGGCCTCGGATGGCTTGACGGACGCGCGCGCTCGGCGAGCAGCCGCCACGCCGCGAGCAGCGCCTCGATGCCTTTCTCCTGCACCAGCCGACCGACGTAGAGGACGAGCGGGCCGCTGGTCGGCAGGCCGGCCTCGGTGCGCCAGGCGGCGATCTCCTGCGGTGCGACCTCGCGGCCGAACAGGTCGGCCTCGACCGACTGCGGCGCGACCAGGACGTCGTCGCCGGTCCGGCCGCGGTACCGGGCGACGTAGCGGCTGACATGGGAGCCGTACGTCACGACCGCGTCGGCGTGCCGGTAGACGTGACGCACGAGCGGGAAGGCGAGCGCGGCCTTCGCGCCGCGCGGGTGGGCCCACACGGATCCCCACAGCACGAACGGGCGGCGCGCGCGGCGCATCCCGAGGTACGTCGCGGGCAGCATCGCCCCGCCGGCCACGGGCGCGATCGCGGCCTCGTAGCGGGCGCCGAGCGCGAGCGCCTCGCGCGGTCCGGCGATGCGGCGCGCGGGGAAGGGCGCGGCGGTGAGCTGGCCGTCGAGATCGCCGAACCAGACGGGCACGTAGCTCGCCCCCGCGCCGAAGCACAGCACCTCGACGCCGTAGCGCTCGGCGAGCAGCGCGTAGAGCGGGACGCGGTACGGCGCCAGCACGTTCGTCACGAGCGCGATCGCCACGGCTCGCAGCGTGCCAGAATCGCCGGCTGGTGACCCCGCCGGCTCTGCTCCCGCCGCGCGACGCGCATGCGCACTCGCGTGTCCTGCTCCTCCACAACCGCTACCGCGCGGTCGGCGGCGAGGAGCGCGTCGTCGACGAGCTCGACGCGCTGCTGACGGCGCGCGGCCATGCGGTCGCGCGGCTC
>DATHEP010000024.1:0-11177 GCA_035318525.1 Conexibacter sp. | reverse complement strand
CACCTCCGTCACGAGCGCGGATGGCCGCTCGCGCGCGTGCAGGGCGGCTGGTGCGCGCTCGTCGACTCCTGGCTCGCGCTGCCGGCTAGATGATTGATTCCACGATCTCGCGGAATCAACCATCTAGGTAGCCTGCCGCTCGATGTCCCCCTTCTGGATCTGGATGCAGGTGCTGATCGTCGTCTGCGTGCTCGCGGCCGCCGTGATCGCGCTTGTCAAGCTTCTCTAGGCGGACCGGCTCGACCGGTTGTCGGCCGGGGCTATGATCCGCGCGCATTCGTCCAGCGGCCAAGGGAGCAGTCGCGTGTTCGGCTCGATCGTCGTGGGAACCGATGGCTCGGAAACCGCCCGTGAGGCGGTCCGTCAGGCGATCCAGCTCGCGCGGCTGTCCGGCGCGACGCTCGAGGTCGTGAGCGCCTACGAACCGGTCTCCAACCAGCGGCTGAAGGACGAGGCGACCGAGGCCCCGCGCGACCTGCAGTGGTCGATCAACCCGCGCGAGGACGTCGACGCGACGCTCGCCGACGCCGCGGAGGAGGCGAGAGGCGCCGGCGTCCCCGAGGTCCGCACGTTCGCCCGTCAGGGCGACCCGGCGGACGCGATCCTCGACGTCGCCGAGGAGCAGGGCAGCGACCTCATCATCGTCGGCAACAAGGGCATGACCGGCGCGAAGCGCTTCCTGCTCGGCTCGGTGCCGAACAAGGTCTCGCACCATGCGCCCTGCTCGGTGCTGATCATCCGTACGACCTAGTAGGCGGGCTCCTAGGCCGCCGCGGCCGTTGCCCGCGCTCGCGCGATCGCTGCCTCGAAGCACGACTCCCAGGTGCGCGCGTGCTTCGAGAGCGTCTCGCCGGCGACCCATTTGCCGGCACGCTTCGACAGCTTCGCACGCTCGCGCGGCTTGTCGACGAGGCGCGCGAGCGCGTCGAACCACTCGCCGTCCGGTACCAGTCGCCCTCCCTGCCTCTCGCCCATCCCGACATAGGGCCCGATCGGCGAGGCGAGCCAGCAGGCGCCGGCGGCCGCGTACTCCTTGAGCTTCACGTTCGAGCGCGCACGGTTTATCGCGAGGTCGGTCAGCGGCGCGATCCCGACGTCGAAGACGGCGGCCTCGCGGGTCAGCTCGAACAGCGGCACCACCTCGACGTGGCGATAGCGGTCGCTGTGCAGCCCGAGTCCGAGCCCGAACGACACCACGCGCACCTCCGGTCGCTCGTCCAGCAGGCGCTGGAGTACCGCGCGGATCGGTATGCGCTCGACGTCGAGCGCATGCTCGAGCCCGGCTATCCAGCCGATCGTGATGCCCTCGCGAGGAGGACGTCCGCGCCTGAGGAACTGGTCGGGCACGTAGTTCTCGATCACCTCGGCGTGGGGCGCGCCGTACTCGCGCAGGCGCTCGACCAAC
Source organism: Conexibacter sp. (assembly GCA_035318525.1). Lineage (GTDB taxonomy): Bacteria > Actinomycetota > Thermoleophilia > Solirubrobacterales > Solirubrobacteraceae > Conexibacter. Next base: position 9,772 of record DATHEP010000024.1, on the reverse strand, counting down.
GCCGTGCTCGGCGCGGTCACGAGATCGGCGATCTCGAAGATCCGACGGATCCCCGCGAGCCGCCGCTCCCACATCATCCCTCCTACTCTGCGATAGCCGGGCGTGCCCTTCGGTATCGCGCCCATGTCGTCGTCGTTGTCCCAGACGATCGCCGCGCCGTGCGCCTTCGCCTCGCGTGCGAGCCGGACGGCGCCGTCTTCGCCATACCGGTGGATGTGGAGCAGGTCCACGTCATGCACCGCGCTGAGCGGCGACGGTCTGCTCTCCACCGACAGCACCGACACGTGATGGCCGCGGACCTGCTCGAGGGCGCCCATCGGACCGATGCCCCGGTAGAAGCCGTTGCCGCTGTTGTGGTCTGCCAGGTAGGCGATCCGCATCTGCCTAGCATGCCTGCGCGGCCCTGTCCGGGGCAACCGGGAACCGTGCGGCTCGGCTCTCAGCGAGCCCGCGCCGCGCCGACGAGGCACTGCGGCGCCGGCCGTGCCGCCGACGTCGCGGCGCCGGCGTCGACCAGGCCGTAGCCATAGACGCGGTTCGGCGCCGGCAGGCCGAGCGGCTTGGCGGTCAGCTTCAGCCGGCACTCAACCTGACCAGGCGTCGGTCTCGCGCCGAGCACGCCGCTGGCGATCACGAGCGCCGCGGCAGCGGACACGTGAGGGGCGGCCATCGAGGTGCCGTCGTAGCCGGACGGCAGGCCGAAGCGGCTGACCGAGTTGGTGTAGGTCATCTGGTAGATGTCGCCACCGCGACGACCGGGCTGGCAGTTCGGGTCGCGCGCGAGGTCGGCGTCGTCGCCGCCGCCGGGCGCCACGAGGTCGAGCCCGTAGCCGTCATTGGAGAAGTCGGCCAGGCAGCCGGTGTCTGTGGTGGCGCCGACCGAGATCACGTTCGTGGTGCGCGCCGGGTAGGCGATCCGCGCCTCCCCTTCGTTGCCCGAGCTGCCGACGACGACCACCCCGCGTCTGTTCGCGTAGCGCAGCGCGGCGGTGATGTCGGGGATCTCGTGCGCGCGCACGCTGGTCTGGAACTCGAGGCTCATGTTGATGACCTTGGCGCCGTGGCGGATCGCGTAGCGGATCCCCTTGGCGATCGTCGCCGCGTCGCCCCAGCCGCGCGCATCGAGCACGCGCACGGGGATGATCGTCGCGCCCCACGCGAGGCCGGTGACGGCGAGGTCGTTGTCGGTCGCCTCGGCGACGGTGCCGGCAACGTGCGTGCCATGGCCGTTGCGGTCGACGGGGTACGGCGTGTCGTCGACGAAGTCGTAGGGGGCGGCGAACCTGGTCCGCGCGAAGTCGGGCGACTTGCGGAAGCGCCCGAGGTTGCGGTAGGCGACCCCGGTGTCGAGCACGGCGATGCGAATGCCGCTTCCTCCGGGCGCGCTGCCAGCCACGTTCGCCCACGCTTCGAGCGCGTTCACCCCGAACGTCCCGAAGAAGTTCCACTGGACGACGGGGAGGCCACCGGGAAACCCGCGGATCCCGGGATCGTCCGGCAGCGGGACGGCGGTCGCGCGGGCAATCGGATTCGGGGCGGCGAACGCGACGCCCGGCGTGCGGCGCAGCTTGGCGACGGTGGCGCGGACGTGGCCGACCGGAACGCGCAGCACCCGCGTGCGCGGCGCGGGCGCGCCGCCGACGAATGCGCCGACCGAGGCTGCGACCGCCTCCTGGGCGGCCGGGTCGCGCGTGTCCGCCTCGTAGCCGACGACCACCTCACCGGGCGCATAAGCGGGCGGCTCGCTCGCGATGGCGCTGCCGGCCGCGAAGGCGAGCGCGGCGATCGCCAGCACGCACGCGCGCAGGCCGCGGCGGATCGGCGCGGGGGGCTGGAGACGGGAAGGGAGGGGCATCGGCGGCGGGGGAGGGAACGCTGCAGCCATCCTGCCGCGCCCTTCTTAAGACATCATCGGCAGCTGAAAGTCTCGGCGCAACCCCGGACGGGGCTCGCTGGACGCCGTCTCCGCTTCCTGGCGCGCATGCGCGACCCCTCGATGACCAGCCACTTCTTCCCACGCGACGAGTACTTCATGCGCCTCGCCCTGCGCGAGGCCGAGAGCGCCATGGAGCACGACGACGTGCCAATCGGCGCCGTCGTCGTGCACGACGGCGAGGTGCTCGCGACGGGCCGCAACGAGCGCGAGCTGCGCCAGGACCCGAGCGCCCACGCCGAGTTGCTGGCGCTGCGTGCCGCTGCCGAGAGACTCGGCACCTGGCGCGTGCTCGACAGCGTCCTCTACGTCACGCTCGAGCCGTGTGCCATGTGCGCCGGCGCGATCGTGCTCGCGCGCGTCCCGCGCGTGGTGTTCGGCGCATGGGACCCGAAGGCCGGCGCCGCCGGCAGCGTGCTCGACGTGCTCGCCGAGCCGAAGCTCAACCATCGCCCCGACGTCTCGGGCGGGCTGCTCGCCGAGGACTGCGGCGCGCTGCTGTCGAGCTTCTTCGCGGGGCGCCGGGGCTGAGCCGCCTGTGCCGCGAGGAGCCGGACCGCCGCCTCCAACCGCTACCCTTTCGGGACCCCTGGAGGGGTGGCAGAGCGGTTGAATGCGGCGGTCTCGAAAACCGTTATGGGCGGGTTCCGTCCATCGAGGGTTCGAATCCCTCCCCCTCCGTTGCCTGGCGGTCGGCTGCGAAGCCGGGCCGGTGCCGCTGCCTACGTGATTCTGATGTCGGTCGGCGGCGCCATATCCAGCGTGCCTCTGAAGCGACTCGTCGCCGGGCATCCGACGTCAGATCTTTCTCTGTTTAGCGCGGGCGTGACTTCTTCGAGCGCTCTGATGAGGTCGAAGCGGTAGAGCCCGTTTAGGAGGTTGAGCAACCGTAGTAGCAGGGGCCGCGTTGCCGCTGCATATAGGCAATCGAGGCCTCCAAAACCTTCCAGCTCGAACGACATGTTGCAGACGCGCGATCCACGCGGTCGGCGACCAGTGAAGCGTTCCGCCAGTAGCGGCAGCGACTTATCGCTGCAAGGCTCTATGAAGCCACCGGTCAACGGCCAGCCGAAGTCAGACGCAAGTGTGGCCCCACGAAGAAGAGTGGGGCGCTTGCACGCCCCGCTCTTGAACTGCGAGTCCAGATTCAGATCGTTCTAGCTGACGGTTATGCTTTGAACCGGGGTCATATCGAAGGTGCCTCTGAAGCCGCCGGTCGCCGGGCAGGCGCCGTCGGATCTTTCGGTGTTACGCGGGAGCGTGTCTTCTTCAAGGATTCTCTGGTCTTCGGTTCTGTAGGTGTTTCTGCCAGTGTCGCTCGTTCTCTGTAGCCGAGCAGTGGTGCCGCTGTATAGACAATCGCCAAAAAAGCCTTCGAGTTCGAACGCCGTGGTGGTGATGTTGAAGCTGAAGCCGGTGAGTTCGTTCGGAGCTCTGCCTAGGAGGGCTCTGACGGAGAGTCTCCACGGCAGGTCTAGAACGCCGAGGACTATGACGCCGTTGCAGGTTTCGTTGGCTATTCTGACAGCATCGATCGTGCCGAACTGGTCGCCCACATCGAGGCCGGCGGTCGTGGCGAGATCGCCTATGAACGACCAGTCACACTGTATTGAATAGAAGCCGGAGCCGAACGTCAGTCCGCCGTTCGAGGTTGAGGTTATGTCACCGCCCGGGGAGATCGTCGCTTCAGTCGCCATCGCCGGGCTGGTGAGAGCCGTGATCGCGACGAGCGCGATCGCTGCTGTCAGCAGCAGCCTGATCTGCTTTGTCATGAGTGCTCCTGGTTTATGCCTCTGCGGCTGAGGTCCAGAGAACGGTGAATTCGGCTCGTGCGCTCTCGCGCGAGCGTAGGCATGTCATGCGTTGCGTGCATCACCCCCAATCGGCGCGATGCAAATGGATGTACCGCTCGCGGAGAGGTGCGTCGCGCGTGGGGTGGCCGGCGAGGAATCGATACCAAGAAGGGAGTGGGGCGCTTTCGCGCCCCACTCCACAAACAGTTAATCCAGATTCAGATGGTTCTAGCTGACCGTGATGCTCTGAACCGGGGTCATATCGAAGGTGCCTCTGAAGCCGCCGGTCGCCGGGCAGGCGCCGTCGGATCTTTCGGTGTTACGCGGGAGCGTGACTTCTTCGAGCGCTCTCTGGTCTTCGGTTCTGTAGGTGTTCACGCCGGTGTCGATCAATCTCTGTAGCCCGGCAGCTCTGCCGCTGTATAGACAATCGACGCCGAAGAAGCCTTCGAGCTCGAACGCCGCGGTGGAGATGTCGAAGCTGAAGCCGAGGAGTTCGTTCGGAGCTGTGCCTTGGAGGGCTCTGACGGTGAGTCTCCAGGACAGGTTTAGAACGCCGAGGACGATGCCGCCGCTGCAGGTTTCGTTGGCTATTCTGACAGCATCGATCGTGCCGAACTGGTCGCCCGCATCGATGCCGGCGGTTACGGCGAGATCGCCTATGAGCGACACCTCACACTGAATTGACGTAATACCGGAGCCGAACGTCAGTCTGCCGTTTGAGTCAGCGGTTATGTTGCCGCCTGGCGCAGTTCTTGCGGTGAAGGCTGAAGCCGAGCTGGCGAAAGCCGTGATCGCGACGAGCGCGATCGCTGCTGTCAACAGCAGCTTGATCTTCTTGGTCATGAGTGCTCCTGGATAGACGTCTCTGCCTCTGAAGGGCAGAGCATGATGAAAGGTGCTGGTGCGACGCTCGTGCGAGCGCGCACATCAATACGGTGCGTTATCACCCCCCAATTAGGTGCGTTCGACGCACAGAGGGCCAGCGGCGAAATCACTCGCGGCCGACCATTCCCCCGGGCGCGACGCGTTGCAAAAGCGACCATGCTCAGCATGGCAAGGTGCCAGCGAGCGAGTCCAGCTTAGCGGCTCGCGTCGGCTGTCGCAAATCATCGCGCGGTTACGAGCGTCGCGTGGCACGATGCGCGTGAGCTGTGCGTGCGGTGCCCACGTGCCGCGCTCTGACGCTTCCGCGAAGCCGCGGGGTCGCCTGCGGGTCGCACTCCACTCGCTTGCATCGGGAGCCATGTGCGTTTACAGTGCCCCGAGACGCTGGGTGGCAGGTCGCAGAGCCGCTGGGCGCGAGAACGAGGAGAGGGTTCGAATGGAACACGTGTCCGCGCGGCTGAGCCGCATGTCGATCGTCGTGCTGGCGTGCGTCGCGCTGGTCGCCGCCGTGGCCCCCGGGGCGGCGGCAGACGGCGAGATCCCACGGCCGCCCGGCGCGATCGACGATCGCGGCTGGGAGCTCGTGAGCACCGGCGACAAGCAGCGCAACTTGGTCTCCGTCACCTCGCCGCCGGCGGACGACGGCAACTCTGCGCTCTTCCAGGTGCTCGGCCCGACGCCCGACGCTCCAGGCGGGTCGCTCGCCACTCGCCTCGCCACGCGGACCGAGAGCGGGTGGACGACCGCGAACGTGCTGCCGCCGTTGGCCGAGCAGCCCGCGGACACGTATGAGATCGCGGCTACGAGCCCGGATCGCGCGTCGTTCATCGGCTCCGTCTGGGACGGCCTGATCGGGAACGCGGGGAATGCACTGGGTGAGTGGCTCGTCCGCGTCGACCCGGGCGCACAGCAGTCGATCCTGTACGAGTTCCCGAGCTTCTGGGGTGCGAGCGGCGTCGAGCTCGTCACGAGCACCGACCTCAGAGACGTGTTTGCGCGCGTGTCGCAGAACCCGGACCCAAGCCTCCTCGACGAGCAGGTCTACGAGTTCGGCTCGGGCGTCCCGAGACTCGTCAGCGTCATGCCGACGACCGGGCTCCCGCCGGACTGCAGAATCCCGGCCAACGGCTTCGCCCCCCCCGGTGGCGTCAGAACCCAGCACTGGATCTCCACCGACGGCTCGAAAGCGTTCTTCGCGACTCGGGGCAACTCGGTGGACTGCCTCGGTCCGCTCCGGCTCTACCAGCGTGACCTCGAGGCCGGGACCACGACCGAGATCACCGGCGACCCGGTCGTCGGCGACCCGGACAACGGCATCGATGCGTTCCTGCAGGGCATGCGCGACGGCTCCACCGCCTTCTTCCGCACCACGACTAGCTATGACGCCAGAGACGACGCCGACGGCGGCAATGCCGACGCCGACATCTACCGCTGGACCAGAGCCGGCGGCAACGTCTGCATCACGTGCGCGGTGCCCTCGGCGACTGTGTCGACGGGCAACAAGCGCGCGGTCGTCTCGGAGAACGGCGCCTACGTCTACTTCAACTCCGTTGAGGTGCTCGCGGACGCTCCCCCCGGCACGCCTGTGGCTGCGTTCAACAACCCCCACCTGTACGTGTGGCACGACGACGTCGTCCACTACATCGGGCGCACGAACGGCGTCGGTCCGCGCCCGCAGCAGGACGACGGTCAGACGACGCCAGACGGCGAGGTGCTCCTGTTCAGCTCGAGCCGCCCTGAGCTCGACGACCCGAGCGGATCGAGAAACCAGGGCTGGACCCAGTTGTACCGTTATGAGCACGAGGACCAGAGCCTCACGTGCGTCTCGTGTCCGCAGGACGGTGTGCCGAGCCGCCAGCTCAATACCTCGCTGACCTCGAACGGCAGCTCGGTGAAGGAGCAGACGCGTGCCATCACCGACGACGGCAGCATGGTCTTCTTCCAGACCGCCACGACGCTCGTACCCGAGGACGTGAACAACGACTTCGACATCTACGAGTGGCACGACGGGACCGTCGGGCTGATCACCAGCGGCACCGCAAAGCTGCCGCCGAACCGCATCCAGTACTTCGTCAGCGTGACGCCTGACGGCAAGGACGCGATGTTCGTCGACCCGGCACGCCTGACCTCCGAGGCGCAGGACGACGCGGCGAAGCTGTACACGGCTCGCATCGGCGGCGGCTTCCTGCCACCGCCCACCCCGCCAGCGCCATGCGCCGAGGAGCAGTGCCGCCCGCTCCCGACGCTCGCGCCGGCGCTCGACGCGGTCGGCAGCGAGTTCGTGCGCGGCTCGCAGAACGTCACGCCCGACCCGACGCCGGCGCAGTTCGCCGTCGTGCGGCCGAGTGCGAGACAGCGCGCGAGACTCGTGAGAACCGGCAGACTCGCGCTGCGCGTGACCGTCAACCGCGCCGGAATGGTGCGGGCGATCGCGCAGGCGCAACTCGGACGGAAGCTCTCGGTCGTAGCTCGCGGTTCCAGACGCGCTCGCGGCTCCGGACAGGTGACGGTGCGACTGCGGCTCTCCAGAGCCGCCCGCGCACGGCTCGCTCGCACCGGCGGCCTGACCGTCGTGCTCGGCGTCCGCTTCTCGAGAGCGTCGACTGTGACGCGGTTGATCCTGCCCTTGAACGCAACCGCTGATCGCCGATGAGCTGGCGCGGTAAGGAGAACGTGATCGATATGACGACGATGAGCTCTGTCTCCACCAGTCGTTGGTCGCCGAACCGCGCTCGGCTGCTCGGCTGCGTGCTGTTCGGCGCGCTGACGCTGCTGCTGCTCAACGCGGCCTCCGCGTTCGCGGCCGTCGAGTGGAACGTCCGCTCGACGCACGGGCCGGAGAACATGAGACCCGGAAGCGTCGGCCAGTACGTGCTGCTGCTGCGGAACGTCGGCGACACCGACGCCGACGCCTCCGTCGACCCGCTGATCGTGACCGACACCCTGCCCGCCGGCGTGACCGCGTTGACGGCGACGGGGCTCGGCTGGACCTGCGACGGGATCGGCACCGGCACCGTGAGATGCGAAAGCACGTCGCTGTTCATCCGCCCGCCCGGCACGAGCGCCGTCTTCCGCGGCTGGGCGCCGCCGATCAGAGTCACGGTCGACGTGCCGATCGGCATGTCGGGCGTGGTCGACAACGTCGTCGACGTCTCGGGTGGCGGAGCGCCCAGCCCCGCCGCGACGACGGAGCCCACGCCGTTCAACGACGCTCCCTCGCTCTTCGGCGTCCGCAGCTTCACGGCGGACGGCTGGGACGGCGTGTTCCCCACCGGGAGCCCCGAGCGTCAGGCGGGCTCGCATCCGGTGGAGCTTCGCGTCGACTTCGCACAGAACCTCGCGCTCGGGCACGACGCCGACTCCGACACCTACTACACGGAGCCGGCGGGCGACACGAAGACGCTCGAGACGTTGCTGCCGCCGGGGATGGTCGGCGACCCGCTGGTCACGCCGCGCTGCCCGGCCATCACGCTGAACGACACAGGCTTCGTGGACAAGGGCGCCTGCCCGGCCAACACGCAGGTCGGCGTCGCCGACTTCGAGCTTCAGGACGGAGCCGAGCTGACGCTCTCCGGCATCACCGGCGGGCCCGATGGCACGACGACCGTGCCGCTGTTCAACCTGGTTCCACCGCCGGGCGTGGCCGCTGCCTTCGGCTTCTCGGTGACGGGCTCGGCTGTCTGGATCCTCGCGAGAGTCGCGATCGACCAGAACGGCCGCTACACCGTGGTGGCGAGAGTCGACAACACGACGCAGGCGTTCCGGCTGCGCAGCGTCAGATTGACGATGTGGGGCGTGCCCGCGGACCCGATCCATGACCCGCTGCGGCAGGACCCGACGCAGTTCGACCCGTCCTTCAACATGGGGACGCCGTTCAGAGACGCTCCCATCAGACCCTTCCTCACGATGCCCTCGCGCTGCGACGCGGCCGGAGCGGCCGCCGTGCAGATGCGCGTGGACTCGTGGCAGAACCCCGGCCAGTTCACGCCGTGGGTCTCCGGTGGGCCGTTGACGACGATGGAAGGCTGCGACGACCCGCGCTTCCGCTTCGAGCCGACGATCACCGTGCAGCCGGAGTCGAGAGACGCGAAGACGCCCGCCGCGCTCGACGTCGAGCTGTCGGTCCCGCAGAAGGACGCGACCGTCGCCGACGCGACCTTGCTGTACGACCAGTCCGGCGACGACCGCGCGATCGCGACGCCGCCGCTGAGATCGGCGGTCGTGCAGCTGCCGGCCGGCGTCTCGGTCTCGCCGTCGTCGGCCGACGGGCTGGCGGCCTGCACGCCGCTCCAGATCAAGCTCGGCACGGTGGACGAGCCGACCTGCCCGGACGCGTCGAAGATCGGCTCCGTGACGATCGACACGCCGCTGCTCGCCGAGCAGCTGCGGGGCGACGTGTTCTTCGCCGCGCAGAACGACAACCCGTTCAACACGATGCTCGCGATCTACATCGTCGCGAGAGGGCCGGGGGCGGTCATCAAGCTGCCCGGGAAGGTCGAGCCCGGTCCCGACGGTCGTTTGACGACCACGTTCGACAACAACCCGGAGCTGCCGTTCTCGAGGATGAGACTGCACTTCCTGGGCGGTCCGCGCGCTCCGCTGGCGATGCCGACGGCGTGTGGCAGATACACGAGCACCGGCCAGCTGGCCTCGTGGAACGGCTCGCTGCCCGCGGTACAGGCCGCCGACTCGTTCGTGATCGACAGAAACTGCACGCGCACCTTCGACCCCGGCTTCACGGCCGGCACGACCAACCCCGTCGCGGGCAAGGACTCGACGGTCGTCACGCGCTTCACGCGCTCGGACGACGACGAGGAGCTGAGCAAGGTCGACGTGACGTTGCCGCTCGGCGTGCTCGGACGCATCGCCGACGTCGAGCTCTGCGCCGACGGTCCTGCGAACGCGGGCACGTGCGGTGAGGCCTCGCGCATCGGCACCATCTCCGTGGGCGCCGGCCCCGGTCCCAACCCGTTCTTCATCACGAACGGGCGGGCCTACATGACCGGTCCCTACAAGGGTGCGCCGTTCGGCATGTCGTTCGTGGTGCCCGCGAAGGCGGGGCCGATCGACCTCGGCAACGTCATCGTGCGGGCCGCCGTGGACGTCAACAGACTCAACGCGCAGCTGCGCGTCGTGTCCGACCCGCTGCCGACGATCC
>DATHEP010000023.1:0-13921 GCA_035318525.1 Conexibacter sp. | reverse complement strand
TGCGGTCCGGTGCCCCCGGCGGGCCTGCCAGACTGCGCGCCGCCGTGAGCAACTTCGCCGTCGACGTCGTCGAATCCGCCCCGCCCGAGCGGCTCGCGCTCGTCGAGCTCGCCCGCGACGGCGCCCGTCGCGAGTGGTCCTTCGGCGAGGTCGCCGCTGCCGCACGGGCGCTCGCCGCGCACCTGCACGGCCGCGGCGTACGGCGCGGCGACGTCGTGCTCACGCTCGTCGGCAACCGGCCCGACTGGGTCGTCGCGATGGTCGCCTGCTTTCGCCAGGGCTACGTCGTGCTGCCCTGCAACGAGCAGCTGCGCGCGAAGGACCTGCGGCTGCGCCTCGACGCGGCGCGGCCGGCGCTCGTGCTGGCGGACGAGCGCAACGCCGGGGAGCTCGGCGCAGCGCTCGCGCTGCCCGCCACGGCCGATGCGCCGGCGGGCGCCGCCCCGCCGGTCGTCCTCACGATCCCCGACGAGTCGCTCTACGCGCCGGATCCGGCGCCCGCAGTCGAGCTCGACCCGCTCGACCCGTGCCTGATCACGTTCACGAGCGGCACGGCCGGCGAGCCGAAGGGCGTGCTGCACGCGCAGCGCTATCTGAGCGGCCAGCACGTTCAGGCGCAGCATTGGCTCGACGCGCGGGCGGGCGACCTCGTCTGGTGCACGGCCGCGTCCGGCTGGTCAAAGTCTGCCCGCAACGTCTTCATCGCGCCCTGGATCCGCGGCGCGGCCGCTCTGCTGCACGACGCACGCTTCGACCCGCAGGAGCGGCTCGAGCTGCTGGAGCGGGAGCAGGTCAACGTGCTCTGCATGGCGCCGACGGAGTACCGCGTGATCGCCAAGCGCGCCGAGCCGCGCCCGGTCCCCGGCCTGCGCGGGCTCGTCGCCGCCGGCGAGGCGCTCAACCCGGAGGTGCTGCGCGCCTTCCACGAGGCGACCGGGCTGTTGATCCGCGACGGCTACGGGCAGACGGAGACCGGCCAGCTGACCGGCGCGCCGCTCGGCGAGGCGATCCGTCCGGGCTCGATGGGCCGTCCGCTGCCCGGCGTCGACCTGCGCGTCGAGGACGGCGAGCTGGTCGCGAACCCGGCGACCATCCCCACGTTCTTCCTCGGCTACCTCGGCGACCCGCCGCACGAGGCCGGCGATCGCTGGCGCACCGGCGACCGGGTGCGTCAGGACGACGACGGCTTCCTCTACTTCGAGGGCCGCGCCGACGACGTCATCATCTCCGCCGGCTACCGCATCGGCCCGTTCGAGGTCGAGTCCGCGCTCGTCGCGCACCCGGCCGTCGCCGAGGCAGCCGTCGTCGCGGCGCCCGACGAGGAGCGCGGCGCGATCGTGCGCGCGGTCGTCATCCTGCGCGACGGCCACGCGCCCGGCGACGCGCTCGCGCGCGAGCTGCAGGACCACGTCAAGGCGACGACCGCGCCCTACAAGTATCCGCGCCGTGTCGACTTCGCCGGGGAGTTGCCGAAGACCGCCTCCGGCAAGGTCCGCCGGGCGCTGCTGCGCGAACTGGGATAGCGCCAGCGCCCGCGGCGGGCGATCAGCAATTCGACTCAGACTGATCGCAAGACCGACTCGGGGGCGACTGGGATCCGCCGCTAAGGTCGGCGCGATGCTCCCCAGCTGCGCATCACCGCAACACGCGGATCGCGGTCCGCAAGCTGCGCCTCCAACGTGCAGGCGCCCGTCAGGTGCGCCTGCCGATCACGGCGAGAGCGAAGCGCCATCTGCGCACGAAGCGCGCTGCGCGAATCGCCGTGACGGTGCCGGCATCGGCCTGCGGACGGTACGGCGGTCACCGTCCGCGTGCGGCTGCTGCTGCACCGCTGACGGCCGCGCGGCCGCCGCGGACGCCTCTCAGGCGACCTCGGCGGCCGCCGGCTCAGCGGGCGCGGCGGCCGTCCCGGCCGGCGGGACCCTGCTCATCGCATGCTCGGCGAGCGCGGTGATCGTGAGGCTCGGGTTGACGCCGACGTTCGCCGGCACGGCCGCGCCGTCGCAGACGAGCAGGTTCTCGTAGCCGAAGACCTGCTGGCGAGCGTCGACGACGCCGTGATCGGGGTCGGCGCCGATCACGGCGCCCCCAAGGATGTGGGCGGTCGACGGGATGTTCATCGTCGCCTCCATGACCGAGCTCTGCGCGATCCCGCCGGTCCGTCTCGCGAGCCACTCGGCCGCCTCGTTCGCGACCGGGATGAACGTCGGGTTCGGTCTCGACGGGTCCTGCTCGGTCTGCAGCCGCACGTCGCCGGAGCGGGTGAGCTTGGGGCGCAGCGCGATCGCGTTGTCGAGCGTCTGCATCACGAGCACGATGATCGTGCGCCGCGACCAGCCGCGCGGATACAGGACCTTCGCGAATCTGCCCGGGTGGCGGAGGATCTGGGCGAGCAGCTTGAAGGGACGCGTCACGCGCGAGCCGTCGCCGACGAGCAGCGTGTAGAGCGTCGACATCGAGTCGCCGGCATGCCCGTAGGTGACCGTCTCGATGTGCGTATGCGGGTCCGGGTAGATCGACGACGTGATCGCGACGCGCCGCGTCAGGTCCTCCGGGAAGTCCTCCGGCACCGTGACGGCGAGGATCGACTCGCTGTTGGTGCGCACCAGCTCGCCCAGGCGGTGCGAGACGCGCGGCAGCGAGCCGTTCAGGCGGCAGCGCTGCAGCAGTCTGTTGGTGCCGAGCGCGCCGGCCGCCACGACGACCCCGCGGGCGGTGAGCGTGCGCCGGTCGCGGTCGCGGCGCATGCCGGACGCGACGCTCGTGATCGCGTAGCCGTCGGAGCCGTCCTCGGCGTCGCCGAGTGGCTGGATGTCGACGACGGTGCGGTCCGGCGTGATCGTGACGCCGCGTCTCTCCGCCAGCCACAGGTAGTTCTTCACGAGCGTGTTCTTCGCGCCGTGCGGGCAGCCGACCATGCAGCGGCCGCATTGCATGCAGCCGGTGCGGTCGGGGCCCTCGCCCCCGAAGAAGGGGTCCGGAACCGTTCTGCCGGGATTTTCCAGATACACGCCGATCGGCGTCTTTCTGTACGTGTCGCCGACGCCGAGGTGCTCGCCCAGCTCCCGCAGCAGCTGGTCCGCCGGGTCGTCGTTGTCGTGCACGACGACGCCGAGCATCCGCTGCGCCTCCGCGTAGTGCGGGGCGAGGTCGCGCTCCCAGTCGCCGAGCTCGCGCCATTGCGGGTCCTCGAAGAACGGCGACGGCGGCACGTAGAGCGTGTTCGCGTAGCCAAGGCTGCCGCCGCCGACGCCGCAGCCGGAGACGACCGCGATGTCCTTGAAGGTCGAGAGGCGCATGATGCCCCGCATGCCGGCGCGCGGGGCCCAGAAGTATCTGCGCAGGCTCCAGGTCGATCTCGCGAAGTCCTCGTCGCGGAAGCGTCTGCCGCACTCGAGCACGGCGACGCGATAGCCCTTCTCGGCGAGCCGCAGGGCGGACACGCTGCCGCCGAAGCCGGACCCGATCACGAGCCAGTCGAAGTCGAACTGACGGGCGTTCTCCTCCATCTGCGCAGACGCTACCAGGGAAGGTGACGCAGGCGTCACGATTCGCCACCTAGGCTCCGCACCCATGGAGCTCGTCTTCGGCTACGGCTCGCTCGCGGCAGTCGCGATCCCCGGCGAGCGCGTCTTCTCGCTCCACGGCCATCGCCGCCGCTGGGGCGTCGCGATGGACAATCGCGAGGCGATTCCCGGCTACAAGCGCTACGTGGACACGGACGGCTCCCACCCCGCCGTCCACGTCGCGTTCCTCGACCTGCTCGCCAGCCCGGACGACGACGCCGTGAACGGCGTCTGCCGGCCGGTCACAGCGGCGCAGCTTGCCGCACTCGACGCGCGCGAGCGCAACTACGACCGCCGCGACGTCACCGCCCACGTCGCCGACCCACCCGGCCGCGTGTGGGCCTACGTCGGCTCGGCGGCCGGCCGCGCGCGCCTGGCGGCCGGCACGGCCGCCGGCTGCGCCGTCGTCAGCCGCGAGTACCTCGACCTCGTGCTGCGCGGCTTCGCGCGACTCGGCGTCCGCGAGTTGGCGCGCTTCCACGCCTGCAGCGACCTCGACGGGCTGCCCGTCCGCGACCTGCGCCGCGTCGATCTCAGCGACTAGGCTCGGGTCATGATCCGTCGCCCCGTCATCGGCATCTGCACCCCGCTTGAGCGCGCGCAGTGGAGCGTGTGGGACCAGGACGCCGCCCTGCTGCCGACGAACTACCTGGAGGAGATCCGCCGCGCCGGCGGGATGGCCCTGCTGCTCGCGCCCGACCCGGCGCTGACGGCCGACCCGGACGAGGCGCTCGACCTCGTCGACGGGCTGATGCTGGCCGGCGGCGCCGACATCGACCCCGCCTCCTACGGGGCCGTGCCGGATCCGAGAACGGTCGACCCGGTGCCCGAGCGCGACGCGTTCGAGGTCGCGCTCACGCGACGCACGATCGAGCGCGGAATCCCCTTCCTCGGCATCTGCCGCGGCATGCAACTGCTGAACGTGGCGCTCGGCGGCACGCTGCACCAGCACCTGCCCGAGCGCTTCGGCCACCACGACCACCTGAAGGCGCGCGGCTCATTCGATGGCGCCGACCACGACGTGCAGCTCGAAGCCGGGTCGCTCGCCGCCAGAGCCGCCGGCGAGCTGCTCCACGGCACCAAGTCCCACCACCACCAGGGCGTCGACCGCATCGGCGAGGGCCTCGTCGTGACCGGTCATGCCGTGATCGACGACCTGCCCGAGGCGCTCGAGCTGCCCGACGCTGCCGGCTACGTGCTCGGCGTCCAGTGGCACCCGGAGGCGGACCGGCGCAGCGGCGTCATCGGGGCGCTCGTGAGCGCCGCGCGCGCCTACGCGTCGGGCAGCGCGACGACGGCGTCGAGCTCGACGAGCGCGTCGCGCGGCAGGCCGGCGGCCGCGAGCGCCACGCGCGCCGGCGGATCGGTCTCGAAGAACGACGCGTAGACCTCGTTGACGGCCGTGAAGTCGGCCATGTCACGCAGGTAGACGGTGATCTTGACCGCGTCGGCGAGGCTGGCACCAGCCGCGGCGCAGACCGCCTGCAGGTTCTCGAGGCAGCGACCCGCCTGCTGCGCGGCCGTCGCGCCGACGATCTCCCCCGTCTCCGGGTGCAGCGGGATCTGGCCGGAGCAGAACAGCAGCCCGCCCGCGCGGACGGCGTGCACGTAGGGACCGATCGCGGCGGGCGCGCCGAGGGCGGTGACGGACTCGCGATGGTGGGACATGAGCGCACACGCTATCGCGCCAGGAGTGCCGGAGCCGGCCACGCGGCCGGCGCAGGCGGGCCCCCGTGGGCTCTCGCGGGTAGCCTCCGGAGCGATGGCCAACGCCCTCGCGCACGAGACCTCGCCGTACCTCCTGCAGCACAAGGACAACCCGGTCGACTGGCGGCCGTGGGGCGCGACGGCGCTTGCCGAGGCGCGCGAGCGCGACGTGCCGCTGCTCGTCTCGATCGGCTACTCCGCCTGCCACTGGTGCCACGTGATGGAGCGCGAGTCGTTCGAGGACGCGGACGTGGCGGCGTACATGAACGAGCACTTCGTGTGCGTGAAGGTCGACCGCGAGGAGCGCCCGGACGTCGACGCGATCTACATGGACGCGGTGCAGGCGATGACCGGCCACGGCGGCTGGCCGCTGAACGCGTTCGTCACGCCGGACCAGGTGCCGTTCTACGCCGGCACGTACTTCCCGCCGCAGAGCCGGCAGGGCCTGCCCGGCTGGCGCGACCTGCTGGAGGCGCTCGTCGAGGCGTGGCGCGAGCGGCGCGCGGAGATCGAGCAGCAGGGCGAGCGGATCGTCGCCCACCTCGGCGTCAGTGCGCGGATCGAGCCGGAGCCGGACGCGCCCGAGCCCGGCTTGCTCGACACGGCGGCGATGGCGATCGCCGGCAACGAGGACGGCGTTCACGGCGGCTTCGGCGGGGCGCCGAAGTTCCCGCAGGCGTCGGCGATCGAGCTGCTGCTGCGCCGCGGAGGGCACGACGTCGCGCTGCGAGCGCTTCGCGCGATGGCACGCGGCGGCATCTACGACCAGCTCGGCGGCGGCTTCGCGCGCTACGCGGTCGACGCCGCCTGGGTCGTGCCGCACTTCGAGAAGATGCTCTACGACAACGGACTGCTGGCGCGCGCCTACCTGCACGGCTGGCAGGTCAGCGGGGAGCCGCTCCTGCGCCAAGTCTGCTGCGAGACGCTCGACTGGGCGCTGCGCGAGATGCGCGGGCCCGAAGGTGGCTTTGCGTCCGCGCTCGACGCGGACTCCGAGGGGGTCGAGGGCAGGTTCTACGTGTGGACGATCGACGAGCTGCGCGAGGCGCTCGGCGACGAGGCGCTGCTCGAGGTCGCGGTCGCGCACTTCGGCGTGACGCCGGGAGGCAACTTCGAGGGTCGCTCGATCCTCGTGCGAACCGCCGACGAGGATCCGTCCGAGCTGGCGGAGATCAAGCGCCGCCTGCTCGCCGTGCGCGATCTGCGCGTGTGGCCGGGGCTCGACGACAAGCGGCTCACCTCGTGGAACGCCCTGATGCTGACCGCGCTCGCCGAGGCCGGCGCAGTGCTGGAGCGCGAGGACTACCTCGACGCGGCGCGCGCATGCGCGGACTTCCTGCTGCGCGAGCTGCGCACGGACGACGGCCGCCTGCTGCGCACCTGGAAGGACGGCCGCGCGCACCTCGCCGGCTACCTGGAGGACCACGCGTACATGCTGGAGGCGCTGCTGGCGCTCTACGAGGCGACCTTCGAGCCGCGCTGGTTCACGGCCGCGCGTGAGCTGGCCGACACGACGATCGCCCACTTCGGCGACCGCGAGCGCGGTGGCTTCTTCACGACCGCCGACGACCACGAGCGGCTCGTCGCGCGCCGCAAGGACCTCGAGGACACGCCGATCCCATCCGGCAACGCGGCGATGGCGCTCGGCCTGCTGCGCCTCGCGCGGCTGACCGGCGAGGCCGGCTACGAGCAGCGCGCGAACGAGGTGATCGCGCTGCTGCACCCGATCGCCGCGCGCCACCCGCAGGCGTTCCCGCACCTGCTGCAGGCGGTCGACTTCGCGCTCGCCGAGGACGTGCGCGAGGTCGCGATCGTCGGCGACGCGGCGGGCGGCTCCGACGCGCTGGTGCAGGTCGTGCGCTCCGCGTTCCGGCCACACGTCGTGCTGGCGGGCGGCGCCCCCGACGGCGTCCCGCTGCTCGCCGGCCGCGCACCGGTCGACGGCCGCGCGGCCGCCTACGTCTGCGAGCGCTTCGCCTGCCGGGCGCCCGTGACGGAGCCGGACGCGCTCGGCGCGCTGCTCGGCTGACGGCGCGTCGGCAGATCCGCGGCTACCCTCTTCGCCATGTCCTCCTCCCCCCTGCGCATCGCCATCGTCGGCTCCGGCCCGGCCGGCTTCTACGCCGCCGAGCAGCTGCTCAAGGCCGAGGCCGTCGACGTCACCGTCGACCTCTTCGAGCGCCTCCCCACGCCGTGGGGGCTCGTCCGCTTCGGCGTCGCGCCCGACCATCCGAAGATCAAGGCGGTCACGCGGCGCTACGAGAAGACCGCCGGGATGGAGGGCTTTCGCTTCTTCGGCAACGTCGAGGTCGGCCGCGACATCTCGGTCCAGGAGCTGAAGGACCACTACCACGCGGTCCTCTACGCCTTCGGGGCCGCCGGCGACCGGCGGCTGGGGATCCCGGGAGAGGAACTGGCCGGGTCGCACTCCTCGACGGAGTTCGTCGCCTGGTACAACGGCCACCCGGACTTCTGCGACTACGAGTTCGACCTGACCGCGACGACCGTCGTCGTCGTCGGCAACGGCAACGTCGCGCTCGACGTCGCGCGGATGCTCGCGCTGCCGCGCGAGACGCTCGTCAGAACCGACGTGGCCGATCACGCGCTGGACGCGCTCGACGCCAGCTCGATCGAGGAGGTCGTCGTGCTCGGCCGCCGCGGCCCGGCGCAGGCGGCCTTCACCACCCCCGAGCTGATCGAGCTGTCCGAGCTGGCCGCGGCCGACGTGATCGTCGACCCGGGCGACACCGAGCTCGACGCCGCCAGCCGGCGGATGGTCGAGGAGGCCGACGCGCAGACGAAGAAGAAGATCGAGGTGCTGCGCGGGTACGCGGCAAGCGAGCCGCACGGCCACGAGCGCCGGATCGTTCTGCGCTTCTTCGCCTCGCCGCTGGAGCTGGTCGGCAGCGAGCGCGTCGAGGGCGTGCGCGTCGGGCGCACCGAGCTGGTCGAGCAGGAGGACGGCAGCCTGCGCGCGGTCGTCACCGAGGTCGAGGAGCTGATCCCCGCCCAGCTCGTGTTCCGCTCCGTCGGCTACCGCGGCATCCCGCTCGAGGGCGTGCCGTTCGACGAGCGGTCCGCGACGATCCCCAACGACCGCGGCCGCGTGCTCGACGCTCCCGGAGGCACCCAGCAGCCGGGCGAGTACGTCTCCGGTTGGATCAAGCGCGGCCCCAGCGGGATCATCGGCACGAACAAGAAGGACAGCCAGGAGACCGTCGACGCGCTGCTGGAGGACGTCGCCGCCGGCAAGCTGCCCCAGCCGCCGGTCACCGACCCGGACGCGATCGAGACGCTGCTCGCCGAGCGCGTCCCCGACCACATCACCTACGCCCATTGGCAGGCGATCGACGCCGCCGAGAGAAGCGCCGGCGAGCCCCACGGCCGCCCGCGCATCAAGCTCACCCGCGTCGAGCACCTGCTCGACGCAGCGCGCAGCGCGTTGGCGCGGGACTGACGGGCGGGCGGGACCCTCTCTCGCAGGGCAGGACTCGCCGGCCGGCGGGGCGAAAGCCCCGTGCATGAGATCAACCACACATCGCAGACGCGCCCTCGGCGCGCTGCTCGCAGCGGCCGTCGCCGCCCTGCTCGCCCTTCCCGCCGCAGCGTCCGCCGCCGGCTCCGCGACCGCCGTGTGCAGAGGCGGGGACAGCACCTGCCTCGCCACGTTCAGCCTCGCCGGCGGCGCGAGCAACAAGAGACTGACCGTGGAGCTGCCCGGCACGAACCTCAAGCTCGTGGCGCACGTCGTCACGCCGCACTGGGTGGCCGGCGCCTACTCGCTGTCGAGAGGCAGATACAGCCTCGGCGGCTCTGTCTACACGACGACGCTCAACGCCGTGCAGTCGATCCCGAGAGGCGCAAAGCTGCGGCTGGAGTTCGCGGTCGAGCAGACGTCGCTCAACTGCGGCGGCATCCACACCGGCGTCGGCTATCTGACGATCGCGCGCGTCGGCGCGACGCAGGCGAGAGGCGCCTTCGGCTGCCCGCAGGCGGCGGACGTGGCCGACACCTTCCTGCTGCGCTTCAGAGCGGGCGAGAGCGTCAGAGCGTTCTCGGTCAACGACGTCAGATACGCCTGCAAGCTCGTGCCGCGGATCCCGCAGAACATGCAGTGCACGGGTGGTGGCACGATCGTGCGCTTCGCCGCGCCGACGGGCCGCTAGCCCCTCCGGCGGCGCGTCCCGCGTGGGCGCGCCGCCGACCGGCCGGTCAGAGGATCGGCAAATAGCGGTCGAGCTCCCACTGCGTGACCTGCACGCGGTAGTCCTCCCACTCCTGGCGCTTGATCTCGACGAAGCGGTTGAACATGTGCTCTCCGAGCGTGCGCAACACCAGCTCGGACTCGGCCGTCAGCTCGATCGCCTCGCCGAGCGTTGCCGGGAGCTGCTCGATGCCGAGGCGCCGGCGCTCGTCGGGCGCGAGGTGGTAGAGGTTCTTCTCCATCGGCTCGGGCAGCTCGTAGCCGTGCTCGACGCCCTCGAGCCCCGCCTGCAGCAGCACTGCGAACGTCAGGTACGGGTTGCAGGCCGGGTCGGGGCAGCGCAGCTCCATGCGCGTCGCCTGCTCCTTGCCGGGGTGGTAGAGCGGCACCCGCACGAGGGCAGAGCGGTTGCGGCGCGACCAGGCGACGTACGTCGGCGCCTCGTAGCCGGGCACGAGCCGCTTGTACGAGTTCACCCACTGTGCGAAGACCGAGCTGATCTCGCGCGCATGCCGCAACTGGCCGGCGATGAAGGCCTTGCCGATGTCGGACAGGAAGTACTGGTCGTCGGCGTCGTAGAAGGCGTTTCTGCCGTCGCGGAAGAGCGACTGGTGGGTGTGCATCCCCGAGCCGTTCTCCCCGAACAGCGGCTTCGGCATGAACGTCGCGTGCAGGCCGTACTTCATCGCGCACTCCTTGACGGTGAGGCGATACGTCATGCAGTCGTCGGCCATCTTCTGCGCCGGCGCGTAGCGCATGTCGATCTCGTGCTGCGAGGGGCCGACCTCGTGGTGGCTGTACTCGACGTGGATGCCGAGCTGCTCGAGCGCGAGCACCGTCTCGCGCCGCAGGTCCGAGCCGGCGTCGAGCGTCGTGAGGTCGAAGTAGCCGCCCTGGTCGAGCGGCTCGGTCGATCTCGCATCTCTGAAGTAGAAGTACTCCAGCTCCGGCCCGACCATGAAGTCGTCGAAGCCCATCGCGCTCGCCCGCTCCAGCGCGCGCCGCAGGACGTGGCGCGGGTCGCCCTCGTAGGGCGTGCGCTCGGGGGTCTGCACGTCGCAGAACATGCGCGCGACGCCGTCGTCGGTCGGCCGCCAAGGCAGCACCGCGAACGTGCTCGCGTCGGGCAGGGCGATCATGTCCGACTCCTCGATCGCGTTGAAGCCGGTGATCGAGGAGCCGTCGAAGCCCATCCCGCCCTCGAATGCGTCGTCGAGCTCGCTGCTGTTGATCGAGAACGACTTCAGCTGGCCCAGGACGTCGGTGAACCACAGCCGGATGAAGCGGATGTCGCGCTCGGATACGAGCGCTCTGACGTCGTCGGCGGTCAGCGGGGCGTCAGCCATTGCGGGCTCCTGGGCGTGGTCGTGGTGGCGACGGGCCCCGGAGCCTAGTAGGGATTGGCGTAACCCGCGTGAGCGGCCGGCGGATGCCGGACCAAGCGGGGCAAGGACGCAGGGAGGCGGCAATAGCAGCGCTATTGCGGGGCACCGCCGCCGAAGGCGATGGTTCAGGACGCAGCATCCGCGATGTGTCCGGCGCCGCCGGACGCCGCGGGGGTTACGCCAATCCCTACCTAGCCGTGACGACGGGCGTGCGCCGCTCAGGCGGCGCGCAGCGTGCGCGACTGCTCGACGGAGCCGTCGACCGGCACGTCCCCGGCGACGTTGACCATCGCCGTGAAGCGCTCGAGCGCGACGGCCGCCATCGCTTCGAGCAACTGCTCGTCGTCCCAGCCGGCCTCGCGCGCCTCCTCCTGGAGGTGCATTCTCGGCTTGCCGCCGGCCAGCAGCGCCTCGACCCAGCGCAGCAGCGCCGCCTCGCGCTCGTCCTTCGACGTACATTGGCGCGCAAGCGCGATCTCGTCGACGCGCAGGCCGACGGCGCGCGCCGCGCGCGTGTGCATCGCGACGCCGGGCTCCGAGCCGTCGTGCTCGGCGACCGCGAGCGCGATCCGCTCGAGCGTGGGCGGCGACAGCCGCCCGTGGCGCAGCTCCGAGCGGAAGCGCGCGTAGGCGCGCAGCGCGGCCGGCGAGCCCGCGAGCACACCGAGGAAGTTCGGCAGCTGCCCGCCGGCCGAGGTGGCGCCGCGCAGCACCGGGCCGGAGCCCTCCGGCGCCGTCAGGTCGTCGTGGATGTGGAACCGGCTCATGGGAACTCTGATGCTCATGGCGTCACCGCAGTCTGGAGGAGGACGCGATGCGCGCGGCCACGGCGGCCGTGCGCGGGTGTCCATCTCGTTATACGCAGAGACCTAAACGTGGGCTCAGGCGCGCGGTTGCGCGCAAAGGCGCGCAGACGCGCCGGAGACAGTCATGACGGGTGCCTGGCGGGATGCCGGCGCCCGCCAGGGGAGGACGCAGCCGGTGTGGCGTACTTCGTACGCGAACCGGCGGGGACGATGCCTGACGGGATGCCGGGTCGTCAGGTGCCCGTCATGACCGCGACGAGGATCAGGAAGACCCCCATCAGCACGGCCCACAACGCGGCGCGGTCGGGACGGGCGCCGGCGATGCGCTCGCTTGCGCGGCGGGGCGGACGGCGGCGCGCGGGTCCCGCGAGGGCGGCCGGACGCGGGGGCGGCGCGACCTGACCGCGGATCACGACGGTGCGGCGGGCGCTGGGCTGGCGCTCGGCATGGGGAGTGCCCGTACGCGGCAACGAGGGCGCCTCTGCAGGTGGCATCGTTCGATCCTCTTTCGTCGGCTTACGGGGTTAGCTGACGGGCTCGCGCCGAAAGAGCGGCGCTACGTGCGACCTGCACGATTCGCCCCGTGCATCCTGGGTCCCCCGCTTCCCACCCGGCGGCGAGTGGGAATTCAGCGGTCGTTTGCGGGGCGATCGTAGCAGTACGCATGAGTTCGCCTGCCTTCGCGCCGATGTTATGGAGCCCTGCGGCGGAACCGCGAGCGTCGCTGCGGGATCTTCCCGCAGCGTGCGATTACTTGCCGGCGACGGCGGCCACGAACGCGGAGACGTCCTCCGCGTCATTGCCCTGCACGATGCCGGCTGGCATCGTGCCGGACCCGCGCTGGCGCCCTCTCTCGACGGCGTCGAGCACCAGTTGCTCGGGTGGCCGCATCTGGTCGAGATTGGGACCGACCTTGCCGTCGCCGTCCGCGGCGGCGAGCGTGTGACAACTCGCGCAGGAGACGCCGAAGATCGCGCGGCCCTCCTCCTCCTGCTTCGTCAGCTCGATCGTCGTGCCACCGACACGCGCATCGGCGCTATCGCCGTTGCCGACCAGGATCAGGATGGGGACGGCCACGCCGACAGCGACGTAGAAGGCGCTGAAGAGCACGGTCGCCGCGCGGCGACCCGCACGGCTCTGCGACTGCAGCGTCGCGCGCGCGCCGCGCGGCCCGCCGCGGACCGCGATGAAGAAGAGCGCGAGTCCGACGACGACCCAGAACGCGAGAAATGCGGCGGTGGCGAGCATGGCCGCTGCGGACCCTACCTCGACCGGACCACGGAATGGAAGGGCGAACCGGCGCGAGTGCCGCCGCGGCGCTGTCCTGCCCTGAGGTCGCAGGGCGACCATGAGGCAGGACGGCGCGCGCCGCTCACCGCCGCCGGCCCTGCGCGAAGCTCATGACGGCCGGCGCGACGGAGCGGAAGTCGTCGACCGGCGACAGCTCCTGCACCTCGGCGAGCGACTCGTCGGGCACGGCGAGCGGCTCGATCCGCTCGACCAGCACGTTGATCCCGCCGCCGGCAGCCGGATGGCGCTCCAACCGGCCGGCGGCGAGCACGAGCGGCTCGGTGCGGACCGTCAGGCGACTGCGCTCGTAGAGCTTCGCCGGCACGACGAGGTTGACCGTCCCGTGCTCGTCCTCCAGCAACATGAAGACGACGCCGCTGGCGGTGCCGGGGCGCTGGCGCGCGACGACCAGCCCCGCCACCTGCACGCGCGCGCCGTGAGCGATCGCCGGCAGGTCCCGGCTCGCTGCGACGGCGCGCGGCAGGCCGGCGCGCAACTGCGCGAGCGGGTGCGAGCGGGCGGTCAGGCCGGTCGCGTCGTAGTCGGCGAGCAACTCGCCCCAGGCGCCGAGCCGCTGCAGCGCGGGCGCCTCGGGAAGATCCAGCCCGAGCGCGAGCTGCGTGCCCTGCCCGTTGCCGAGGCGGCGGCCCGGCGTCGCGACCCCCAGGCGCCACAGCGCGACGCGCCGGTCGCCGGCGGCGAGCTCGTCGCAGGCGCCCGACCACGCGAGCAGCTCGAGCGCCGGCCGGCCGGCGCCGGCGCGCGCGGCGAGGTCGCCGAGGTCGCGGAACGGCCCGCCGGCCTCGCGCGCGGCCACAAGCGCCTCGGCGTCGGCGCCCTGCACGCCGCGCACGTAGCCGAGGCCGATGCGGACGGTGCCGGCATCGCGCTCGGGCCAGACCTGCTCCACCGAGCACTCCACGCCGCTCGCGTTCACGTCCGGCGGCAGGATCGTCAGCCCGC
>DATHEP010000022.1:0-14550 GCA_035318525.1 Conexibacter sp. | reverse complement strand
AGAGCAGCACGCCGGCCCGAGCTGACAGCTGCGCGACCGTGCGCTCCTGCTCGTCGAGCGCGCGGCGGGCCTCTTCGAGGGCGAGGGCGTAGCCGTCCGTGGCGGCATCCTGGGTCGGCATGCGGCGAGCGTATGGGCGGTCGTGTGCCGAATCAGCATGCGTTCGTCACAGGATTGCGGCGGGTTGGAGCCAGCGTGCTACCGCGACGACGGCTGCGGCGCTACGACGCGGATGACGCGGTAGCGGGGCTTGATGCGCTTGTTCACGTAAGTCCCGAGCGACTCGGCGCGCATGAGCGTCTCGTGCTCACGTGGCGGGACGCCCAGGTAGCGGTAGACGCCACCGCCTGCGAACTCGACTTCGAGCGTGCGTCTGGGCGCGTCGTAGCCGACGCTCGCGATTGCGGAGGACTCCACCGATAGGCGGTGCACGCCGCTGTTGTACCCGATGCGGGCCGGGTCGTGATTGCGTGTGCAACGATGCCGCGCGTGACCGACGCGGATGCGAGCGACGGGGGAGCGCACCTCTTCACCCCGCTGCGCGTGCGCGGCGTGGAGCTGCGCAGCCGCGTCGTCGTCTCGCCGATGTGCCAGTACAGCTCGCACGACGGACTCGCGAACGAGTGGCACCTCGTGCATCTCGGCTCGCGCGCGGTCGGTGGCGCGGCGCTCGTGATCGCCGAGGCGTCCGCGGTCGTGCCCGAGGGACGCATCTCGCCATGGGACCTCGGCATCTGGAGCGACGCGCACGCGGAAGCGCTGCGGCCGGTGGCGGCGTTCATCGCGGCGCAGGGCGCCGTCCCCGGAATCCAGCTCGCGCACGCCGGCCGCAAGGGCTCGACCGGGCGGCCGTGGGAGGGGCGCGGACCGATCGCCCACGAGCACGGCGGCTGGGAGCCGGTCGCCCCGAGCGCCCTGCCCTACGACGATGGCTGGTTGCGGCCAAATGCGCTGAGCGCCGAGGAGGTCGAGGCGATCCCGGCGTGGTTCGCGGCGGCCGCCGAGCGCGCGCGCGCCGCCGGCTTCCGCTGGATCGAGCTGCACGCCGCGCACGGCTACCTGCTGCATGAGTTCCT
Source organism: Conexibacter sp. (assembly GCA_035318525.1). GTDB lineage: Bacteria > Actinomycetota > Thermoleophilia > Solirubrobacterales > Solirubrobacteraceae > Conexibacter. The sequence continues at coordinate 13,474 of DATHEP010000022.1, read as the reverse complement.
CTCACCGCTGTCGAACGACCGCGACGACGCGTGGGGCGGCGCGTGGGAGAACCGCACACGGCTCGTGCTCGACGTCGTGCGCGCGCTGCGCGAGGCGATCGGCGAGGGGGTGCCGCTCGCCGTGCGCCTGTCCGCGACTGACTGGGCAGACGGCGGCTGGAGCGACGCCGACACGGTGCGGCTCGCGCCGCTGCTCGGCGGGGCCGGGGCGGACGTCGTCGACTGCAGCTCTGGCGGCCTGACGCCGGCACAGCGGGTCGAGGTCGGGCCCGGCTTCCAGGTCCCGTTCGCGGAGGCGGTCCGGCGCGAGAGCGGGATGCTGACCGCCGCCGTCGGCCTCATCACCGAGCCCGCGCAGGCCGACGCGATCGTGCGCGAGGGACGCGCCGACCTCGTGCTGCTCGCGCGCGAGCTGCTGCGCGACCCCTACTGGCCACTGGACGCCGCCCGCGCGCTCGGGCACGACGCGCCGGTGCCCGACCAGTACCTGCGCGCGTTCGGCCGAGCGGGCGCGCGGCGTTAGGCCGCGGCCGGCGAGGGGGGCGGCGAGGTCAGACGATCGCGCCAGCGGCGACGGTCGCGGCGTCCTCGCCGTCCTCCGGCTCGTCGTCGGTCGCGCGGCGGTGGCGCAGCAGCGCGAAGGCGATCAGCGCGGCCGCGCCCATCACGCCCGCCGCGACCGAGAAGGCGGACGCCACCGCTGCGGTGACGGCGTCGAGCAGCGGGGACAGGAGTTGGAGCAGCGATCTCGGCAGACCGTGCGTCGAGGCGCCCGACGCGGCCGCCTCGTTGATCGCGCGCTCGACGACGTTCACGTCTCTCGGCGGCACGCCGAACCTCGACTCGACGACATCGGCGATGCGGTGGTTCTGGCCGTTCGCGATGACGGTCCCCATCACCGCGACGCCGATCGTCGCGCCGACCATCCGGACGGTCTGCAGCACGCCAGAGGCCTGGCTGCGCAGCTCGGGCAGGACCGCGTTCATCGCGTCGGCGTTGGCCGGGGTCATCATCACGCCGAGGCCGATCCCCATCAGCACGTAGCCGGGCACGAGCCAGCCGTAGGAGCGCTCGTGCAGCACGAGCGCTGCCCACAGCAGCGCGCCCGCGACCAGCACGCAGCCGACCGTGACCGGCGCGCGCGGGCCGATGCGGTCGTACAGCGCGCCGGCGCGCGGGGCGAGCACGAGCACGGGCAGCGTCAGCGGCAGCAACGACAGGCCGGCGACGATTGGCGTGAAGCCGAGCACGTTCTGGACCCACAGCGCGCCGAACACGGCGACGCCGGTGAGCGCGAACTGCACGCCCGCGAGCACGAGGTTGTCGGCGCAGAAGTTGCGGTTCGCGAACAGCCGCAGCTGCACGAGCGGCTCGCGCTGGCGCAGCTCCCACCAGACGGTCAGCGGCAGCAGGACGGCGGACGCGGCGAGCAGGCCGATCGTCGCCGGCGAGTCCCAGCCCCAGGGGCGCGACTGCATCAGGCCGAGCACGAGGCTGCCGAGACCGAGCACGAGCAGCGGCGCGCCGCCCCAGTCGATCCTGCCCGGACGGGGCGGCGTGTCGGGGAGCGTCACGTGCGCGGCCGCGAGCATCGCGAGCCCGACCGGCAGGTTCACGAAGAACACCGCGCGCCACGAGACACCCTCGGTCAGCAGCCCGCCGATCAACGGGCCGAGCGCGAGGAACGCCATCGAGACGCCGGCGTAGACACCCATCGCGCGACCCCGCTCGCGCGGCGAGAAGGCGTTCGCGACGAGCGCACCGGTCGCCGGCGTCATCAATGCGGCGCCGAGGCCCTGCACCGCGCGCGCGGCGATGATCCAGGCCTCGCTCTGCGCGAAGCCGCAGGCGGCGGAGGCGCCGACGAACACGAGCGCGCCGATGCGGAAGGCGCGCGCGTTGCCGATCAGGTCCCCGATGCGGCCGCCGAGCGCGACGAAGGCGGCGAGCGCGAGCAGGTAGGCGTTGACGATCCACTGCAGCCCGACCGTCGTCATCTCGAGGTCGCGCTGGATCGTCGGCAGCGCGACCGCCACGACGGTCTGGTCGATCAGGATCATCGACAGCGACCCCGTCATCGTGCCGAGCACCCACCAGCGGCGGTTCTCGTCGGTGATGCGGGGGCGGGTCATCTCGTTCGTCGTCGGCGCGCGGGGGCGCGCGCTTGAGTCACGGCGTCTGGCCGCCGCGCCGCGGGTACAGCATCGGTGCGCCGATCAGGAAGCCGAGCGCGCCGGCGGCGGTGGCGCCGTTCGCGACGTGCGCCGAGACCGGCTCGGCGGTCGAGGGCTGGATCAGCGACGCGACCGCGGAGACGCCGAAGGCGATCGAGCCGAGCAGGTTCACGAGCCCGATCCACCAGTCGCGCGTGCGCGGCCCGAGCGCGAACCAGCGGCGGCAGACGACGGAGAAGGCCATCTGCGAGGAGACGAGGAAGCAGATCGACCCGATCGCGTCCGGCGTCCACACGCGCAGGTTGACCTGCATGGGGCTCAGGCCCTCCTTCATCGCCTCGAACGTGTTGACGTTGAAGAAGACCGTGCCGACGAGCTGGATCAGCGACGCGAGCACGGCGACGTGACGGACCGGCCAGCGCGCGGGGTGCAGGAGCGACCAGTCGGCGCCCGGGCGCCACGGCGGCGCGTCGCGCACGGCGAGCCAGTGCTGCAGATAGGCGGCGCTGGTGAAGCAGATCGAGCCGGCGAAGAAGGTGATGCCGATCGCGTCGCGCGGGGTGGAGGCCCACTGCGACGCGAGCGCCGCGACGAGGAAGCAGCCTGCGCCGACCGCGAACAGGATCGCCATCCACGCGATGGCCGGGTGCTCGTCGGTCGTGCGCGCGGCCATGACGATCACCGTACGGGCTGGAGATGACAGATCGACTGTCATGCCGTACGCTTGTACGTGATGACGGACAGTCGACATCGCGAGTGGGACGCCGGCGCGTACGAGACGCTCAACGCGCCGATGACCGAGCGCGGCAACGACGCCGTCGGTCGCCTGACCCTGGAAGGCGACGAGACGGTGCTGGACGCCGGCTGCGGGACCGGCGCCGTCACGGCGACGCTCCTGGAGCGACTGCCGCGCGGACAGGTGATCGGGCTCGACGGGTCGGCGGGGATGCTGGAGGCCGCGCGCGAGCGCTTCGCCGGCGACGCGCGCGCGTCGTTCGTGCAGGCCGACCTGGAGCGAGCGCTGCCGCTGGCTCGCGCGTCGGTCGACGCGGTCGTCTCGACCTCCACCTTCCACTGGGTGCGCGACCACGATGCGCTCTTCCGCCACCTCGCCGCCGCGTTGCGGCCGGGCGGGCAGCTCGTCGTCGACTGCGGCGGCGCCGGCAACATCGAGGCCGTGCTGGACGTGCTCGACGAGCTGGGGCACCGCGAGCACCCGTGGACGTACGCGGGTGTAGAGGAGACCGAGCGCCGGCTGCGTGCGGCCGGGTTCTCGGAGCTGGACGTGCGGCTCGTGCCGCGCGTCTCGCATCACGAGCCGGGCGAGCTCGAGCGCTTCCTGACGAGCGTCGTGCTGCGCACGTTCGTCGCCGAGCTCGGCGACGAGGCGGGCGCGCGGCTCGTGCACGAGGTCGCTGCGCGGCTGCCGGACGGCGAGCTGCGATGGGTGCGGCTCGAGGTCGTGGCGCGGCTCAGCGCAGCGGGCGCGGCGAGCTGAGCGCGAGCGTCGCCTGCTCCTCGTAGGCGACGTCGCCGACGATCGTCTCTGTGCGGCTCGCGTTGTCGATCGCGCGCCTGACGATCAGTCCCGTCCTCGGGAGGATCCAGGTGTCCGTCGTGCCGGTGCCGATCGTGTCGCCGCTGACGTGCGTGCGCGTGCGCAGCAGGACGGTGCGGGTGCGGCGGCCGTCGAGCGTGAACGTGCGCGGACCGAGGACGGTGCTGCGGTCGGCTGTCGTCGTGCCGTCGATCGAACAGTGACTGCGCCAGCTCGTGCCGGGGGCGAGCCGTGCCGGTCGGTAGGTGGAGTCCGGCGTGCAGACGTACGTGCGCCGGTCGATGTGGCCGGCGAACTCGTGCTCGTCGCTCTGGCTGACGAGCCGCCAGCTCCCGTCCGGGCGGCGGCAAGCGAGCACCGCGTCGAAGCGCGTCGCGAGCACGTCCCAACGGGTCCGCAGGCAGCCGGCGGCCGTCGTCGAGACGGCGACCGTCGTGCGCGCGGGGTAGGCGTGCCGGCGCGTGCCGAGCACGTGGCTGACCTCTGAGCCGCCCGTCGTGTAGCGGTAGACGCCCGGCGTCGGCGCGCGTCCGCGCAGCGCGGGCGGCAGCTCACGCGCGGCGGCGGGGAGCGCGCGCAGTTGCTCGACCGCCTGCGACACCGACGCGGGCTGCGCCGTCTCGCGCGTGAGCGCGAGGTATGCGGCGAGGGCTGCGGCCGCGCAAGCGACGACGCCGAGGCCGACCAGCAGCCACGAGCGGCGGGCGGGGCGGCGTGAGCGCACGCGGCGACCGTATCGGGCCGCGCGGCCGGCCTCAGCCGTCCACCAGCAGCCCGCGCACCGGCCCGATCAAGCGCTTCGTGCGGCGCGAGACCGCCGGCAGTCTCATGAGGCGGTGCGTGCGCGGCTGGCCCGCGCGATCGCGCTCAAGCTGCTCCTCCGCGATCGGGCGCCACAGCTCATCGATCACGCGCGTGGGATCGCCGTCGACCTGCTCGACCGGCCGCTCGAGGTGCTCGGCCCACAGCTCCAGGCGCGTGCGTCGCGCGAGCTCCGCGTCGCACGTGGCGACGTTCACCTCGGTGTCGTTGAAGAGCGAGTGCTCGTTGAGGTTGGCGGAGCCGATCGTGAGCCAGCGGTCGTCGACGATCCCCACCTTCGCGTGCACGTAGAGCGAGTGCGTGCGCGGGCCGCTGCGGCAGTGGACGGTCACCGGCAGCAGGCGGCCGCTGTCGCCGGATGCCTCCATCAACCGTCCGAGCTGGCCGCGCGTCGTGTCGGCGCCGTTGTTCGGGCGCGCCGGCAGCAGGAGCAGCACGCGGAAGTCGTCGCTCGGCGGGTCCTCCAGCTTGGCCGCGATCAGCTCGGCGATCTCCGTCGACCACAGGAACTGGTTCTCGAGGTAGATCAACCGCTGTGCTGAGCGCAGTGCGCGCACGTACGCGTCGAGGATGCGGAAGTCGCCGTTCGGGACGAAGCGGTATGTGCCGTCAGGCACGGTGCGGAGGAGCTGCACCTCTGTGTCGCCGGCCGGGGCGGGCGGCGTGGGGACGGGCAGCGGCTCGCCGGCGACCTCCTGCCAGCGGGCGCGGAAGTGGTCCGCCACGTCGGCGACGATTGGTCCGCGCAGGCGGGTGGCGACGTCGTGCCAGCCGAGGCTGCCGTCCGCCTCGTGCTCGCGGCTGTCCCAGCGGTCGCCGGACAGAGAGGTGAGGTCGATCCCGCCGACGAACGCGACCTCGTCGTCGACGATCACGAGCTTCTCGTGGTGGCAGTGCATCGTGCGCTCGCGCGCGTCGAGCACACAGCGGACTCTCGTGCCGTGCGTCAGCTCGTCGCGGATCCGCTTCACGTCCGAGCGCTTCGGCTCGAAGACCGGTGCCGGCGGCCCGGCCCACACGAGCACCCGCACGTCGACGCGCTCGGCGAGCTCGGCGAGCAGGTCGCGCAGCGTCGTCGGCGGGCCGTCGCCGTCGCGCCGCATCGCGAACGACGGTGTGATGTGCCAGCCGGCGAGGTGGACGTGCGATCTCGCGTTGCGCAGCGCCGCCGCGATCTCGCCGATCGCCCGCTCGCCGTCCACGAGCACGGTCAGCTCGTTGCCCTCGCGCGGCCGTGGAGCGCCCTCGGCCCACAGGCTGGAGTCGGGCGGGTCGAAGACGTGCGCGTGGCCGAGCTTCGCGAGCCGCCGCCGGTGGTGGTTGCGGACCATCCGCTCCAAGCGCTCGCCGACCGCTCGGTCGGCGCGCTCGATCGTGTCCGGCAGGACGGGCATCGAGGAGGGCATACCCGCGAGCGGCCGCGGGTGCGCGCAACCCGCCTAGGCGGGACTCGTCGTCGCGGCCTGCTCGTGCTCGACGCGCGAGCCGCCACGGCCCTTCACGACGCGCAGCCGTGTCGGGATCCGTTGCCGCAGCTCGGCGACGTGGGAGACGATCCCGACCGTGCGGCCGCCCTCGCGCAGGGCGTCGAGCACGTCGAGCACCTCGTCGAGCGTGCGCTCGTCGAGCGAGCCGAAGCCCTCGTCGACGAACAGCGTCTCCAACCGGCTTCCGCCGGCCTCGGCGGCGACGACGTCGGCGAGGCCGAGCGCGAGCGCGAGGCTGGCGAGGAACGTCTCGCCGCCTGACAGCGTCGCGGGCGGGCGCTCCTGGCCGGTCCAGCCGTCGACGACGCGCAGCTCGAGCCCGGCACGCCGCTCGCCCCGCGCGCGCTCGTCGGTGTGGACGAGCTGGTAGCGGCCGTTCGACATCCGCTCCAGTCGGACCGTCGCGGCCGCGGCGACCTCCTCGAGCCGCGCGGCGAGCACGTAGGCGGAGAGCCGCATGCGCAGGCGGTTCGCGGCGGCGGAGCCGTCGACCAGGCCGGCCAGCTCGCGGATCAGCCGTTCCTGCTCGGCGACGGGCTCGAGCGTGACGAGCGCCTGCTCCAGCTGCTCACTCAGGCGCCGCAGCGCGGCCAGCCGCTGCTCGGCGAGGCCGTGGTGGCGGGTGGCCTGCTCGTCGGCCTCGATCGCCGTCCGCGCAGGGGCTTCGAGGGCGTCGAGATCGGGGGCCGGGGCTGTGGCCGCGGCCTTGAGGTCGGCGTCCTCGGCTTGGGCTCTGCGCTCGGCGAGGCCTGTGTCGAACTGCTCGATGCGCGCGCGCAGCTCGGCACGCGCCTCGTCGTCGCGCAGGGCCGCGCGGGCGGCTGCGGCGTCGGCGAAGCCGGCGTCGCAGGCGGCGGCCTCCTGCTCGGCGGCGTCCGCCTCGGTGCGCAGTGCCTCGGCGCGGGCGGCGACGGTCGGTGCGTCGCCGCGCGCCTGCTCGATGCGGACGCGGTCGGCTTCCAGTGCTCTGCTGCGCTCGGCGTGAGTGGCGCGGGCGGTGGCCTCGGCGTGGGTCGCCTGCTTCTGAGCTTGCTGGTGCTCCTGCGTGCTGGCATCGAGGGTGACGAGCCGTTGCTGGGCCTCGCTGCCCTTGGCAGCCTCGGCGCGGGCGGTCTCCAGCTCGGCGGCGAGCCGCTCCGCGATGGCCGCGAGCGCGTCGGCCGGGTCCTTGCCCGCGACGGCTCGTGCCGCCGCGAGCGCGGCCTCGATCTCGGAGACCTTGCGCTCGGCGCTGGCGCGGTCCGCGGCGCGTCTGGCGTGGTCCGCCTCGGCCTGCTGCTCGCGCTCGGCGAGAGGACGGCTCTCGTCGAGCGCGGCGGGACGGGCATCGAGGGAAGGGGCGTTAACGGCTCGGAGCGCTGCGGGATCCTCGCGGGCCGGTGTGGGCTGAAGATGGGCGGGCGCCGGGTGCTCCGTCGCGCCGCAGACCGCGCACGGCTCGCCGGGTTGCAGGCCCTCCGCCAGCTCCGCGGCCATGCCGGCGAGGCGCCGCTCGCGCAGATCGAGCCAGGCTCTGTGGGCCTGCTGCTCGGCGTCGATCGCGGTCCGGCGGCGCTCGTGCACTTGCTCGCGCTCCGCCGACAGGCGGTCGCGCTCGGCTCCCTGCTCGGCGCGCTGCGCGGCGGTTCCGGCCTCGGCCGTGAGGCGTTCCGCGCTGGCGGCTGCGTCGCGCGCGGCCTTGACGGTGGCTTCGAGGGCCGTGCGCTCGACCGCCAGCTCCACCAGCGCTTGCTCGGCCGCTCGCGCCTCGACCGCCGCCTGGTCCGCCTGCGCCGCCAGTCTCGCCAGCTCCGCCTCGTCCCGCGCCAACCGCTCCTCGACGGCCACCAATGCGTCCAGCGCGCCCGCCTCCCCCCGGGCCTCCGCCGCTCGCGCCCGCAGCTCCCTGGGGGATGACTGGCCATTTGTACCGGCTGTGTCGGTGTAGATGGCCAGTCTGCTCGTGAGCAGCCCCGCGAGCGGCGCGGCGCGCTCGGCGGCGGCCAGCTCCGCCTCGGCCGCCGCACGTGCGGGCAGGCGCTCCTGCCAGGCGGCGAGCTCGGCGACGGCCGTCACGTGGCGGGCGCGGCGCTCCGCGAGCGCTCGACCCTCGGCGAGGGCTCGCTCGGCGACGACCCGCTCGGCGCCGGCCGCCTCGCGCGCGGCGGCGGCCGTGGCCTGCGAGGCGTCGGCGTGGGTGGCGATTCCGCCGACCCAGGCGGGCAGACCGTCGAGGTCGTGCTCCCAGCCCTCGGGCGGCGGCTCGCCGGCCACCTCGGAGACGCGGGACACGACGTCGCGCACGTCCTGCATCGCGTCGCGCAGCTCGGCCCATGCCGCCTTGCGCCGATCCGTCAGCCAGTGCTCGACGCGCGTGAAGCGGTCGGTCCCGAAGAGTCGTTCGAGGACCGCTTGGCGCTCGCCGCTGTCGGCGCGCAGGAAGGTCGCGAACTCGCCCTGCGGCAGCAGCACGACCTGGCAGAACTGCTCGCAGGACATGCCGAGCAGGTCGATCAGCTCGGCGTCCGCCTCGTCGCGACGCGACGCCAGTGCGGTCCACTCGCCGCTCGCCGCGTCCAGTTCCTGCACCGTGCATGCGGGCGGCTCTCTTGTCGTGCCCTCGCCGCGCAGCTTCGGCCGCTCCTGTGCCGGCCGCCGGATGATCCGCACCCGCCGCTCGCGCAGCGTGACCTCGAGCTCGACCTCCGTGCGCACCTCCGGCGCGGCATGGTCCGAGCGCAGGCGCGCATCGCGCGAGCGCGCGCCTGGGACGTCGCCGTACAGGGCGAAGGCGACGGCGTCCAGCAATGTCGTCTTGCCGGCGCCGGTGTCGCCGTGCAGCAGGAACAGCCCGCTCTCGCTCAAGCCGTCGAAGTCGACCTGCTCGCTGCCGGCGAACGCCTGGAAGGCGGTGAGGCGCAGGCGGTGGAGGCGCACGGCGGCGGACCGCCTAGATGGTTGATTCCACGAGATTCGTGGATGCGAGGGACACGATGGGCGGATGCTGGGCGACGCGCGGTGTCGAAGGCGATGCCGGTGGCATCGGCGAGACGCCGCGTGGCGTCCAGCGCCGGCCAGCGTGTCCCTCGCGCCGCGAGATCGTGGAATCAACCATCTAAGCGGCCAGCTCCGCCACCCGCCGCGCGGTCAGCGCGTCGCGCAGCAGCTCCAGCTCGTCGTCCTGCGCCGGCTTCCCGCGCGTGTCGGCGACGAAGCGCTGCACGAGCTCGTCGTCGTCGAGCCCGCGCAGGCGCTGGTAGGAGTCGGCCGGCGCCGCGCCCGCCCCCTGCGGGTCGAACGCGAGCGCGACGGCGTGCGGGAAGCGGCGACGCAGACGCTCCATCGCGTCGGACGGGCGCACTGGATCGGTCAGCGTCGCCTGCACCCAGGCCGCCGCCTCGCGGTCTGCAAGCTGCGGGTCGGCGAGCAGCTCGTCGAGCGTTCCGCGCACTCTCGCGAGCGGACGGGGAACGGGGCAGGGGAGCAGCTCGATCAGCGGCAGCGCGCCCGCCGCCGTCAGTTCCACGACCGCGACCGACTTCGCCTGGCCCGCCTCCGAGAACGAGAAGGCGAGCGGCGAGCCGGAGTACCGGCCGAGGCCCCCGCCGACGACCTGCGGGCCGTGCAGGTGACCGAGGGCGACGTAGTCGGCGGCGTCGAACGCGAGCGCCGGCACGGTCGAGGCGCCGCCGACCGCGAGGTCGCGTTCGCTCTCGCTCGGCATGCCGCCCGCGACGAAGGCGTGCGCCGTCACCACGACGGGCGGCCCGCCGAGCCCGCCGGCAGGCCGTCGCGTCGCCAGATCGGCACGCACGCGCTGCATCGCCGCTCGCATCGCCGCCGCGTGCGTGCGCTCCTCGACGCCGAGCGGCTCTCGCGCCAGGTCAGGCTCCAGGTACGGGATCGGATAGACGACGCCGTCGCCGAGCGCGATCGGCGTGCCGGCCGCCGCAGGGTCGGTCACCACGTGAACGCCCGCGCGCGCGAGCAGCGGCGCGCCGAAGCCGAGCCGCGCGGCGGAGTCGTGGTTGCCGGAGATCGCCACGACAGGCGCTTGCTCGGCGAGTCGCGCGAGCGCCTCGCTCGCCAGGCGCACGGCGTCGACCGGCGGCAGCGAGCGGTCGTAGAGGTCGCCGGCGATCAGGACGCCGTCGACGCGCTGCTCGCGCGCGGCCTCCACGACGAAGTCGACGAAGGCCGTCTGAGCGGACAGCAGATCCTCACCGTGGAAGGCGCGGCCGAGGTGCCAGTCTGCGGTGTGGAGCAGGCGCATGTCCTGCTCCACGATGCCGCGTGGGGCGGATGGAACGGGTGTTCGGTCAGCTGCGCGCTCTACCGTTCGGCGCGACCACCAGCCAGGTCCCGCCGTACTCGAGCACGTCATGGCAGAGGATGCGGCCGGGCGAGTCGTGCAAGTAGTAGTAGAGCGGGTGTCCGCGGTACGTCACCTGCACGCGCCCGTCGCTGCGGCGCGTCGTGCCGAGCCATCTCTCGCGCGTGCCTCTGCCGGCGACCGGCTTGCCTCTGGCGAGCACCGGCGGCCAGGCGGCGGCGCACTCGCCGTAGCACTCCGGCTTCGACGTGGTCTCGGCGTCGAACAGGTACACGGCCTCGCCCGTGATGTCGGCGAGGACGGTCCCGAACTGCGAGTCGACGACTCTGATCGTGCGGCCGCGTCTGGCGCTCGGCTGCGGTCTCGCTCTCATGGCGCTCGTCGTGCTGATCGCCGTCTCGGTCGCGGCCATCGCCGTGCTCGACGTGGTAGGCGCGTCCTCGCCGCAGGCGACGAGCGCGGTCGCGGCGAGGAGCGCGAGGAGGGGAAGCGTGCGTCGGGTCATGAGGGCACCGTACGCCGCACGTGTTACGCCGCCCTTACGAGATGCGAGATGCTTCGCGGATGCGGCGCCCTCACCGCCTGCTCGGCCGTCTCGCGACGGTCGTCCTGCTCGACACGCTGGCGCTGCTGCTGCTGAGCGCAGCTCTGCCCGGCTTCAAGGCCGACAGCTTCGGCGCGGCGCTGATCCTCGCGCTCATGCTCGGCCTCGCGAACGCGCTGCTGTGGCCGCTGCTGATCCGCGTCGCGCTGCCGTTCACCGTCATGACGCTCGGCCTCGGCGCGCTCGGGCTCAACGCGCTCGTGCTGCTCGGCATCGCGCAGGTCGACTACGGCGTGCACGTCGAGGACTTCCTGACCGCGGTCGTCGTGACGCTGCTGCTGACGGCGCTCACGTCGGCCGTGAGCGCCGTGCTGGCGCTCGACAGCGGCGACCTGTGGACGCGCCACGTCGTCGTGCGCCAGCTCAAGCGTACGGCGTTGCGCGTGCAGAGCGATGTGCCGGGCGTCCTGTTCCTGGAGATCGACGGACTCGCGCACGACGTGCTGCGGCGCGCACTGCGCGACGGCAACGCGCCGACGCTCGCGCGCTGGATCCACGAGGACGGCTACCGCCTGGAGGGCTGGGAGACCGACTGGTCCTCGCAGACGGGTGCCTGCCAGGCGGGGATCCTGCACGGCTCGAACCGCGAGATGCCGGCCTTCCGCTGGTGGGAGAAGGAGCACGGCAAGGCGATCGTCACGAACCACCCGCGCGACGCGGCCGAGCTGGAGCGCCGCCACTCGAACGGCCGCGGCCTGCTGCACGGCGACGGCGCGAGCCGCGCGAACATCCTGTCCGGCGACGCGCCGCACTCGATGCTGACGATGAGCACCGTGCTCGACCGCGCGCGCCCCGGCCGTCTCGGGCAGGACTACTTCGCCTACTTCGCGAGCCCGTACGGCGTGGCGCTCACACTGCTGCGCTCGTTCGGCGAGGTCGTCGCGGAGCGCTTCGCCGCGGTCGAGCAGCGCCGGCGCGACGTGCAGCCGCGCATCAAGCGCTCCTTCTCCTACGCGCTGGTGCGCGCGTTCGCGACCGTCGTCCAGCTCGACCTGCAGGTCGCCGCCGTGACGGCCGACGTGCTCGCCGGTCGTCCCGTCGTCTACACGACGTTCCTCGCCTACGACGAGGTCGCGCACCACTCCGGCGTCGAGCGGCCCGACACGCTGGCGGTGCTGAGGCGCGTCGACCGCGCGGTGGCGCGAATCGCCGCCGCGACCGCGCACGCGCCGCGGCCCTACCGCATCGTCGTGCTGTCCGACCACGGCCAGAGTCAGGGCGCGACGTTCCTGCAGCGCTACGGGGAGACGCTGGAGCAGCTCGTGCGCCGGCACGCCGGAGCCGACGACGGGGTCCTCGCCGCGACCGCCGGCAGCGACGAGGGGAGAGGTCAGCTCCAGGCGTCGCTCGCGGAGCTGGCCTCGCGCCCCAGCGTGACCGGACGGACCGCGAAGGCGATCGCCGGCGCGCGCGAGGAGCGCGCGGAGCGCCGCGAGCCGCCGGCGCTGGAGGGCGGCGAGCTTCCTGAGGTCGCGGTGATGGCGTCCGGCAACCTGGGCCTGATCTCGTTCCCGCGCGAGCCGGGCCGCGTGACGCTGGAGCAGGTCGAGGCGCGGCGTCCAGGGCTGCTCGACGCGCTGCGCACGCACCCGGGAATCGGCTTCGTGCTCGTGCGCTCCGACGCACTTGGCGCTGTCGTCCTCGGTCCGCACGGCCGCCACGTGCTCGACACCGGCGAGGTCGAGGGGGAGGACCCGCTCGCGCCGTTCGGTCCGCGCGCCGCCGAGCACGTCCGCCGCACCGACGGCTTCGCCACGTGTCCCGACCTCGTCGTCAACAGCGCCTACTGGGAGGACATGGACGAGGTCGCAGCGTTCGAGGAGCTCGTCGGCTCGCACGGCGGCCTCGGCGGCGGCCAGGCGCACCCGTTCGTGCTGCACCCCGCAGAGCTGCCGTGGCCGGACGAGGACGTCGTCGGGGCGGAGGCGGTCCACCGCCTGCTGTGCGGCTGGCTCGCGCGGCTCGGCCAGGACGGCTACAGCGAGAGCGCCTCGCCGACGGCGAGCGTCGCGACGCGCACCGACGGCGCCGCGCGCCCGACCTGAGCGGCGAACGCGTGCGCCGGCGCGCTGAGCGCCTCGCCGTGGCGCCAGCGCGTGCCGAGCGGCAGCAGGGTGCCCCAGTGGATCGGCACGACGACCTCGGGCGCGACGAGCGCCACGGCGCGCGCGGCCGACGCCGGGTCGAGATGACCTGGGCCGAGCGACGGGCCCCAGCCCCAGATCGGCACGAGCGCCACGTCGACGCGCCCGCGCAGCTCCTCCATCGCCGGGTCGAGGTCGGTGTCACCGGCGAACCAGACGCGCTCGACGAGGAAGCCCAGCGCGTCGTAGTCGGTGCGGCGCGGCCAGCGGCGCGTCGGGTGCCAGGCCGGGACCGCCTCGATCTCGGCGGCGGCGATCCTCGCGCGCTCGCCGGCGGCGAGCTCGTGGACCGTGTCGAACGCCAGTCTCTGCAGGAGCCGCCTGCTGCCGCGCGGCACGACGGCGGTGGTCGCGGAGCCGGCAAGCGTGCGCA
>DATHEP010000021.1:0-6516 GCA_035318525.1 Conexibacter sp. | reverse complement strand
CGACGGCGGCGGTGACGACGAGCCGCAGCCGACCGCGGCCGACGTGCTGCAGTTCCACTCGCGCCCCCGCCTCGACCCCGACCGGCTCAGAGTCGCGGTCCCCGCGAACGGCACGGCGCCCGGCTACGTGTTCGTCGCCGTCAAGCGCGGTCCCGGCCAGGACGGGCCGATGATCGTCGACGACGAGGGACGCGTCGTGTGGTTCCGCCCCACGCCGCCGCACACCACCGCGACCGGCTTCCGCGTGCAGGAGTACAGAGGCGAGCCGGTGCTGACGTGGTGGCAGGGCCGCACGAGATGGGGCCACGGGATGGGCGAGTACGTGATCGTCGACCGCCACTACAGAGAGATCGCGCGCGTGCGAGCGGGCGACGGCTACGAGGGCGACCACCACGAGCTGCAGCTGACGCCGCGCGGCACCGCCTACATGTCGGTCTACGCCGAGCGCAGAGCGGACCTGAGCGCGGTCGGCGGCGCGCGCGACGGCCGGATCTTCGAGTCGATCGTCCAGGAGGTCGACATCGAGAGCGGCAGCGTCGTGTGGGAGTGGCGCAGCGCCGACCACGTGCCGGTGACCGAAGGCGTCACCGCCCCGAAGGAGACCAAGCCGCACGACTACTTCCACGTCAACGCGGTCGACGAGGACACCGACGGCGACCTGCTCGTGAGCGCGCGCAACACGCACGCGCTCTACAAGCTCGACAAGCGGACGGGCGAGGTGATCTGGCGGCTCGGCGGCACGCGCAGCGACTTCGCGATGGGGCCGGGTGCCGACTTCCACTTCCAGCACGACGTCGTGCGCCTGGCCGACGGCACGATCTCGCTGTTCGACAACGAGGCCACCCCGGCGACGGGCGACCGCTCGCGCGGGCTCGTGCTGCGACTCGACGAGCGCCGTGGAACAGCGACCGTCGTGCGCGAGTACTTCCACCCCGAGGGCCTGCTCGCGGGCGCCGAGGGCAACCTGCAGACGCTCCCCAATGGGAGCGTCTTCATCAGCTGGGGCCCACAGGAGCACGTCACCGAGCAGCGTCCCGACGGGGGCGTCGCGCTCGACCTCAAGCTGCCCCCTGGCGCCGACTCCTACCAGGCGTTCCGCCACGTCTGGCGCGGCGAGCCGCTCGACCGCCCGGCGGTCGCGGCCCGCCGGACCGGCCGCGGCGGCGACCGCGACCGCCTCACCGCCTGGGCGAGCTGGAACGGCGCGACCGAGGTGCGCAGCTGGCAGCTGCTCGCCGGTGACAGCGACGATCCAGCCGAGCTGGAGCCGATCGCCACCGTCCCCCGCGACGGCTTCGAGACCGCGATCCGCGCCCGCACCGACGCTGAGCACGTCGCCGTCCGCGCGCTCGACGCCGACGGCCGCCCGCTCGGCGCGTCGCGCGCGATCGAGCCGGCGCGCTGACGCGCGCTACGACCCGACCCGCACCACCTGGAACACCCGCGCGCCGCCGGGCGTCTCGACGGTGACGGCGTCGCCCTCGCGGGCGCCGAGCAGCGCTTCGGCGACGGGCGACTCGATCGACAGGCGGCCCTCTCTGGCGCTCGCTTCGGCGGCGCCGACGAGCGTGTAGGTCGCCACCCGGCCGCTGCCCTCGTCGCGCACCTCGACGGTCGAGCCGAAGGCGACGACGCCGTCCGGCCCCGCGTCGGCCTCGACGACCTTGGCACCGCGCAGGCGCTCCTGCAGGCGCTTGATGCGCGTCTCGAGGTGGGCCTGGTCCTCCTTCGCCGCGTGGTACTCGCCGTTCTCCTTCAGGTCCCCCCACTCGCGCGCCGTCTTGATGCGCGACGCGATCTCGGCGCGCGCGACCGTCTCGAGCTGCTCCAGCTCCGCGCGCAGCGCGTCGAGCCCCTCCTGCGTGATGGCATAGCCGTCTGTCATCGCGACAGTGTGGCAGGGCGCACCACGACCCGGCGCCCGCACGAGGCGGGCGCCGGGCACGGCGGACAGGCGGGCGCGGGCTAACCGAGTCTGCTCGGTCTGTGGCCGGCCAGCGTCCAGTAGAGGTCCGTCTGGTCGATCAGGCCGGTGACGTTGGCGCCCTGCGGGCCCTTTGCCGCGACGCGCACCGTCGAGCCGGTGTGCGACGAGCCGACCGCCTGCGTGCTGTAGCCGACGGTCATCGGGTCGCCGTCGGCCGTCAACAGCGTCGCCGTCTGACGGGCGGCGCCGTTGTTGGGGACGATCTGCGTCGAGTGTGCGTGGTCCGAGGTCACGACGATGAGCGTGTCGCGGTTCTCGGCCTGGTACGCGAGCGCGACCTTCAGCGCCTCGTCCAGCTCGACCACGTCGCCGATCGCGCCGCACACGTCGGCGGCATGCTCCTGCTTGTCGACCATCGCCGACTCGACCTGCAGGAAGAAGCCCTTTCTGTTGTCGAGCAGCTGGATCGCCTTCTCCGTCATCGCGGCGAGCGACGGCTGCGTGCCTCTGTCGGCGATCGTGCAGCGGGTCGCCGCGCTGCCGGAGCCGGGAGGCGCCGTCGCGACGAGCGGCTGGTAGCGCGGCGTCATGTTGCCGCCTGCGAACAGGCCGAGCACCGGGTTTCTTCTGATCGAGGTGATCGCGCCCAGCTGGGTGCGGGTGCTGACGAATCTGTAGCCGACTCTTCTCTGCGCGTAGTCGAGCACCGTCGGGCCGGCGTCCGTCGCCTGCGCGTAGCGGTTCGCGCCGCCGCCGAGGATCACGTCGATCTCGTTGTCGACGAGCTGCTCGGCGATCGAGCCGAGGCCGCCTCTCGACTTTCTCGCGTAGTCGCACTGCGCCATGTCTCTCGGGCCCTGACAGCCGCGCAGGTTGATGTGCGATGCGGCCGCCGCGGGCGTCGCGTCGGTGATCTCGGCGGTCGAGACGTTGCCCGTGCGCTTGCCCTTGCTCGCCGACAGCTCGAGCACCGACTCGTAGTCCTCGCCGGGGACCGTGTCGGAGACGCTCGGTCCCTGGCCGACGCGGCCGTCGACCGTCTTGTGGCCGGTCGACCAGGCGGTCGCCGTCGGCGCCGAGTCGGACACGTAGGCGATCGGATAGTCGGGCCCGGGGGCGACCTTCAGGCCGTGCGTCGTCATGTCGCCGACGAACGGCAGCTTGTCGAGCGCGAACTTGCCGTCGGCGCCGAGCTCGTAGTTGCGGGCGGCGGTGATGATCGACTCGTCCGTGCCGTCGCCGATCAACAGGATGACGTTGCGCGGTCTGGCCGGGTCGATCTGCGCGGCCAGCTGAGCGGAGCGGTCGGGCGTGCTGGCGAAGGGGCCGACGGCGACGGCGACGGCGGCGCTCGCAAGCAACGCGGCCGTGGCACCGCCGCCCACGAGCGCGCGATGGCGCCTGCGGGTGGGCTGCATCTGTTCGAGTCCTCCTGGGTGGAGTGAGGGGGGGCTTGCGGCAGGCACGCTCGCATGCCCCGCGCGAGCGCTCGTGACGAATCGGTGACCCCGTTGTCATGAAGTCGATAACGACGCCTCGACTACCGTGTGGGACCGATGCGGCTCGTCCCCTCCCCTCCCAACGTCGAGCTGCGCAGCGACCTGGAGCGGGGTCGGATCGTCGTCCTGTCGTTCCCCTACGACGCACAGCTCGTCGAGGTCGTGCGGCGGATCCCGCACCGCCGCTTCGACTGGGACGCGCGCGAGTGGTGGGCGCCCGTCGACGACTGGGTCGCGCTGCACGTCGCGGACGTCCTGCACCGCTTCCCGGAGCTGACGCCGAGCGACGACGCCGCCGCCTGGCTGCGCGAGGTGCAGCGGCGCTGGCTCGGCTACGTGCGCACGACGCGCTACGACGGGCGCGGCTGGTTCGTGCTGGAGACGCTCGCGGGCGAGGTGCCGGAGACGTTGCGCGAGGGCGCGCTCGAGCCCGCGACAGCGGAGGCGGACGCGGACGAGAACGGCCGCGCGGCCAGACGTCTGCTGCTCGTCCCGCTGACGCAGGCGAACGCGGAGACGCTGCGCGAGCAGCCGTCGGCGCGGCTCGACGCGGCCGCCGAGCGCTGCGTCTCGACGCTGGAGCTCGGCGACGAGCCGCCGCCGGCGCGGCTTGTCGCGACGCACGGCGTCGACGGGGCGCGGCTGCGGCTGGAGGTGCTGTGGGACCGCGACACCGGCACCGCGTTCGCGGAGCTGCCGGGGGCCGAGGGCTCAGCGCTCCCGATCGACCCCTGGCTGTGCGAGCCGCTGGAGGCCTTCGTCGCGCTGCACGACGTCGAGGTCACGCCGATGGCCGTGCCGGTGCTGGAGCGGCTGCGCGCCGAGGCGGCCGAGGCGTCGGCGGCGATCCGCGCCTCGCGCGCGACGGAGGGCGAGCCGATCGCCGACGTCGCCGCCGTGCTCGGCGGGACGCTGGAGCCGTTCCAGTGGGCGGGCGTGCACTACGTGCTGGAGGCGCGGCGCGCCTTCCTCGCCGACGAGCAGGGGCTCGGCAAGACGGTCGAGGCGCTCGCCGCCTTGGAGGCCGACGACGCCTTCCCCGCCGTCGTCGTGTGCCCCGCGTCGCTGAAGCTCAACTGGCAGCGCGAGACCGCGAGATGGCTGCCGCACCGCTCCGTCGCGGTCGTCGAGGGGCGCGTGGCGGTCCCGCCGCGCGCCGATGTCGTGATCCTCAACTACGAGATCGTCGCCGCGCAGCGCGAGGCGCTCGCGCGCCGGCGCCCGCGCGCGCTCGTGCTCGACGAGTCGCACTACCTCAAGAACCCGCAGGCGAAGCGCACGCGCGCCGTGCGCCGGCTCGCCGAGGGACTGCCGCCGAACTCGCTGCGCCTCGCGCTGACCGGCACGCCGGTGCTCAACCACGCCGACGAGCTGATCTCGCAGCTGCGCGTGCTGGGGCGGCTGGAGGACTTCGGCTCGGGCGCGCGCTTCAAGCAGCAGTTCCGCGGACCGCTGACGGAGGAGCGGCTGCACTGGCACCTGCGGCGGCGCTGCTTCGTGCGGCGACGCAAGAGCGAGGTGCTGCCGCAGCTGCCGGAGAAGCGCCAGGTCGTGGTGCCGGTGGCGCTCGACAACGCGCGCGAGTACAAGCTGGCGGAGGACGATGTGATCGCCTGGCTGCGCGAGCAGCCGCTCGACCTCTCCGAGCTGAACGCGAAGATCGCCGCGACGCTGCGGGCCCAGCGGCTCGCGCAGCTCGGCACGCTGCAGCGGCTGGCGGCGCGGGGGAAGCTGCACGCCGCGCTCGCGTGGATCCACGACTTCCTCGCGAGCGGCGAGCCGCTGGTCGTGTTCGCGCGGCACGTCGAGGTGCAGAAGGCCGTGATGGAGCGCTTCCCCGACGCGGCGCACCTGCTCGGGCGCGACTCGACCGTCGCGCGCGAGGCGACCGTGCGGGCGTTTCAGGGCGAGGACGGCGCGACGGGCGACCCGCCGCAGCTGATCGTCTGCGCCACCCGCGTCGCCGCGCAGGGCATCACGCTCACGCGCGCCTCCAACGTGGCCTTCCTGGAGCTGGAGTGGACGCCGGCGATGCACGACCAGGCGGAGGACCGCTGCCACCGCATCGGCCAGCACGACGCCGTCACCGCCTGGTACCTGCTCGCCGCCGGCACGATCGACGAGACGATGGCGCGCCTGATCGCGCGCAAGCGCGGCCTCGTCGCCGCCGTCACCGACGGCAGGCGCCTCGACGGCGACGGCCTCGTCGAGGCGGTCGTCAAGGAGCTGCGCGACGGCCGCCCGTTCCGGCATCTGAAGCCGCTGACGGAGCCGGCCGCGGCGAGCTGAGCAAGTCGACACTCCGACTCCGGGTGCTTGATATACGTTAAGCCTGTTTGTCACGGGGGCCCTAGGGGGGAGCACTTGTGCCGTTCGGTTCGAGAAGGACCGCTGCGCGGCGGGCGCGCCGCGCGTGGACGCTGAGCATCGTCGTCCTCGTCGTGCTCGTGGGCTGCGGCGGGGAGGGCTCGGACGAGACGGGTCCGGGCGCGGCTGCCGCTGACGCGTCGGACCGCAGCCCGTTCCCGACGCGCCCCGCGCCCGCGTGGGAGGCGCCGAACGGCGACACGATCAACCAGCGATGGGTCGACGGGCCGATCGACGCCTCGTCGGTCTCACGGCTGGACGTCGCCTGGACCGTCCCGCTCGCGGGTGGCTACGCCTCCACGCCGGTCATCGCGGACGGCATCCTCTACACGCAGGACCTGCAGTCGAACGTCCACGCGATCGAGCTCGAGACCGGCAGATCCGTGTGGACGAAGGTCTACGAAGAGGCCGACATAGGCCCGAACGGGGTCAACGTCGTCGACGGGCGCGTCTTCGGCGCGACCTTCACGAGCGCGTTCGCGCTCGACGCGCGCACCGGAGACGAGCTGTGGCGCAAGAGAATCGCCCTGCACACCGGCGACGCGGTCGACATGGCGCCCGGCTACGAGGACGGGACGGTCTACGTGTCGACCTCGGTCCAGGGCCCCGGCGCCGTGGGCACGCTGTGGGCGCTCGACGCCGAGAGCGGCACGACGAGATGGGTCTGGGAGCAGGTGCCCGAGGACCTGTGGGGCCATCCGGAAGTCAACGCCGGCGGCGGCT
>DATHEP010000020.1:0-2047 GCA_035318525.1 Conexibacter sp. | reverse complement strand
CTGGGGCCGTACGTGCGCGAGCTGTGGCGCCGGCGCGAGTTCGCCCGCGAGATGGCCCGCACCAACCTCCGCGCGCAGCACTTCAACACCGTGTTCGGCCAGCTCTGGCTCGTGCTCAACCCGCTCATGCTGGCGGCGGTCTACTTCCTGCTCGTCTACATCCTGCGCTCGGGCTCGCGCGGGGTCGACTTCTTCGCGCACCTGCTCGCGGGGCTGTTCGCCTACTACTTCATCTCGGACTCGATCCGCCTGTCGGTCAAGTCGGTCACGGGCGGCGGGCGGCTGATCCTCAACACCGCCTTCCCGCGCGCGCTGCTGCCCCTGTCGGGCGTGATCACGGCGTTCATGCGCTTCCTCCCGACGCTGATCGTCTACATCCCCGTCCACATCATCGCCGGGCTGCCGTTCGGACCGTCGCTGCTGTGGGTCGTCCCGCTGATCTTCCTGATGTTCGTGATGGCCTCGGGAGCGGCGATGCTCGTCTCCGCGCTGCAGGTCTACTTCCGCGACGTCAAGAACTTCCTGCCCTACTTCCTGCGCATCTGGCTGTACGCCTCGCCCGTCCTGTACTACGCCAGCGAGGTGCCCGACGGCATCCGCTGGATCCTCGTCGTCAACCCGCTGGGCGGCCTGCTGACCGCCTGGAGCGACGTGATCATCCTCGGCCACGCCCCCGAGGCCGACGCGCTCGCGCTGGCCGCCGCCTGGGCGTTCGGGATCTTCGTCGTCGGCGCCGGCTTCTTCATCTCCCGGGAGCGTGAGTTCGCTGTCCGGCTCTGAGCCACGGATCAGGGTCGAGGACGTCTCGGTGACCTACCGCACGTCGCTGGAGTCGGCCCCGACGCTCAAGCACACCGTGCTCAAGCTCGGCCGCCGCGAGCGGATCGTGCGCGAGATCGACGCGCTCAAGAACGTCTCCTTCGAGGTCCCCGAGGGCCAGGTGCTCGGCGTGGTCGGCGCCAACGGCGCGGGCAAGTCCACGCTGATGCGGACCGTCGCGGGCATCCTGCCGCCGAACTCCGGCCGGGTCGAGGTGCACGGGCGCGTGAGCACGCTGCTCGCGCTCGGCGTCGGCTTCAACCGCAAGATGACCGGGCGCCAGAACGTCGTGCTCGGCGGGCTGGCGGCGGGGCTCACGCGCGCCCAGCTGCAGGAGAAGTACGACGAGATCGTCGCCTTCGCCGAGCTCGAGGACTTCATGGACATGCCGATGCGGACGTACTCCTCGGGCATGTACGGGCGGCTCGCCTTCGCCGTCGCGGTGACGATGGAGCCCGACATCCTGCTGATCGACGAGGCGCTGTCGGTCGGTGACGCGCGCTTCCGCAAGAAGTCGTTCCGCAAGATGCGCGAGCTGTGCGGCGAGAACCGCACGATCCTGCTCGTCTCGCACGCGCTCGGCTCGATCAAGGACCTCTGCGACCAGGCGATCTGGATGCACAAGGGCGAGCTGCGGATGTGGGACGAGCCCGACGCGGTCGTCGACGCCTACACCGAGTTCCTCGAGGTCGGCGAGGACGCCTTCACGATGGAGGACGTCTAGTCAGACGCAGTCCGGCGCGGCGCTGACGCGCCACGACCGGTTCTCGTAGACCGTCCGCCAGCCGGCGGGCGTGTCCACCTTCGGGAACACCTTCGGCGGGTAGATGCGGCTGGTCGTCGGGCCCCTGACGGGCATCAGCAGCAGCTCGCCCATCGGGCTCGCGCCGCCCTCCACGGTCGAGACCGTGCCGGGGGCGCCGTCCAGCCAGAAGCGCGCGTAGGGCATCGGCCGGTGGTCGCCGGCCGTGAGGTCCGGGCAGGCGGCGGACGCGGCCCGCACCTGGGGCGCCTCCATCGCCTCCTGCAGGTCGCCGTAGAGCACGCCGTCGCGGTCCAGGCGCCGCTCGACGGTCGAGAGCAGGTCGTAGTGCCATGGGAGATAGGCGACCGACAGCAGCGCCGCGACGACGCCGGCGGCGAGCCAGCGCGTGCGGGCCTTGCCAAGGGGCAGCATCGCCCAGCCCGCCACGGCGAGCCCGTAGAAGAGCGTGAGCAGGACGGCGGG
>DATHEP010000019.1:0-2093 GCA_035318525.1 Conexibacter sp. | reverse complement strand
CAGCAGCCGCACCTCCGTCACCGGCGAGGGCTTGCGGCGCGGATCGACGTGCAGACCCAACCGCAGCGCGCTCGGCGCGCCGAGCCTGGCAGCCGGGCCGAACCCCGCCGTCAGCCGCACCGGCTCGGCGCCCCGCGCCGTTCCCGCCCAGGTCCCGGCGAGCGCGACGAGCACCGCCGCGATCAGGCCCCCCCGTCCGACCATCTGACGCACTCCGTCCGCTGGCTAGTACGTCAGGTTCGCGCGAGCGTTGACCGTGACAGCCCAGCTTCTGCGGTTCGCCGTCCCGGTGAAGGTGCCGCTGCCGAGCGCTCTCGAGTACTTGCCTGTCCCCCTGCGCACCGCGAGGTTGCCGGTGAGGCCCGTGATCCGTCTGAGGGACTGCGGGTAGCCGACGGCCGTCATCGTGATCGATCCGCCGCTGTACGGATAGAACGTCACCGTGCCGGTCACCTGCGTCAGGCTCGTGACGAAGCGTGCCGACACCGTGCCGGGGAGCGTGCCGGTGGCCGTCCCTCGCTCGTAGATGACGTTGCCGTTCTTTCTCACCAGCGTCATCCGCACCGTGTCGACCACGCTGAGCGACTTGCGCTTCGCCGTCTCCGCCAGCGGCGACGCCGCTGACGAGCCGACCCCGCCGAGCCACAGGCTCATCGCAGAGGCGGCGATGACCGCCGCAGTCCCCACCGCCACCGACCGCCGTGCAAGATGCCTCGTCATGCCGACCTCCCCGTCCCAATTGACCATCCCGACGAGAAGACTATCCATCTTCCGGGGGTGCTGTACACAGCTTTGTTTTCTTGGCGCTGAACGGTGAGGGTCAACGGGGGCGCCCACCGGCATTCTCCACCAACTCAATAGGAAAGGCTGCTACAGTGGCCGCATGGCAAATCAGATAAAGCCGGTCAGGAAACACGAGTTTAGGGCGTCGGCGCGTGCAGGGCGCACGCAGGCGCCCGCCAGGAACGGTCGCGCGGTCGCCTCCCCCGGCCGCGCGGTCGCTGCGATCGACCACTCCCCGATCCAGGTCGATCGCAGCCCCATCCCCACGGCGACGGGCATCGCACACCAGCTCGGGTGGCTCGATCGCGAGGCGGCGCTCGACGGCACGCCGCTGACCGTCGGCGGGGGCAGGTCCGGAGCGCCGCTGCGTGCACCTCTCCTCCGCGCAGCGGCGCTCACGGACCACCTGCGCGAGGGCGGAGCACGAGCGCCCTGTGGGAGCGCAGCGAGGGCCGCGCGACACGGCTGATCGGGCTCACGTGGGTCGACGCCTTCCAGGCGGTCGTCGCGCTGCCGGACGCCGGGATCCGCGGTCCGGCTCAGCTTGCCGGCCGCCGCCTGGCGCTCCCCCGCGACCGCACGGCGGGGATCGACGCCCACCGCGCCGCCGCGAGCCGCGGCCTGCACGCGGCGCTCGCGCTTGCCGGCATCTTCCCCGGGGAACTCGAGCACGTGGAGATCGACGCGTCCGCCGCGACAGGCGATCCCTACGGCGCCGAGCTCGCCGCGCTGACGAGCGGCGACGCCGACGCCGTCTTCCTCGCGGGCGCCGCCGGCGCCGCCGCCGCGGCGCGCATCAACGCGGTGACGGTCGCCGACGTGGGGCGCCACCTCGACCCGGCCGTGCGCACGAGCGCGACGACGCCGGCGGCGATCACCGTCGACGCGGAGCTGCTCGAACGCCAGCCGAACCTCGTCGTGCGGCTGCTCGCCGTGCTGCTCCGCGCGGGCGCCTGGGCGCAGCTCGAGGCGCAGGAGGCGACGCGGCTGCTCGCGCTCGAGACGGGCACGACGGAGCGCGACGTGACGCGCGCCTACGGGCGCAACTGGCCCGACCGCCTCGGCGTCGACCTCTCGCACGGCAAGCTCGACGCGCTGCGCGCGCAGCACGACTTCCTCGTCACGCACGGCTTCCTCGCGCGCGCCGTCGACCTCGGCGCGTGGGTCGACCCCCGCCCGCTTGGCATCGCGCGCGAACTACTGGCGGCCGAGCGAACCGTCTGGGCGTAGCCGCTAGAGGTCGACCACGCGCAACTCGGGGCTGCGCTCGCACAGCAACTCGGCGAGCACGCGGCGATGGCAGTGCGCGG
>DATHEP010000018.1:0-2079 GCA_035318525.1 Conexibacter sp. | reverse complement strand
CCCGATGTTGTAGCCCTGCTCCCCCTCGCCTGCGGCGGCGCCCATCATCACGTCGCCGACGGTGGAGAAGTCGAGTCCGGGGTTGCGCTCGATCAGCGCGCGGAGGGGGATCGCAGCGAGGTCGTCGGCCCGAACGTCCTTGAGCGAGCCCTTGACGGCGCGGCCGATCGGCGTCCGCACCGCGTCGACGATGACGGCTTCAGCCATGGTGATGTCCTTTCGGATCCAGGTGCCCGGCGGTCGCACTCCACGGGCCTGCGTTTTCCCCGG
This sequence comes from Conexibacter sp., assembly GCA_035318525.1. Classification (GTDB taxonomy): domain Bacteria; phylum Actinomycetota; class Thermoleophilia; order Solirubrobacterales; family Solirubrobacteraceae; genus Conexibacter. Next base: position 1,809 of record DATHEP010000018.1, on the reverse strand, counting down.
CGGTCTCACTCCACGGGGGCCTGCCGTGGAGTCTAGGACGAACGGTGTCGTTCAGATGCCAGTTCGATGGTGTTGAGATCTCGACGGGCGGGTCTCAGACTCGGACTATGCCCCTTCATGTGAGCGTCACAGAGGCCAAGGCGAGCTTCTCGCAACTGCTCGACCGCGTCGAACGCGGTGAGCAGATCGTGATCACGCGTCGAGGACGACCGATCGCGATGCTGGTCCGTCACGAGCCGGAGCCCGAGCAGCGCAGCACCCCGTAGCGACGGGTTCGGGCTACAACCCCAGCCCGCGCACGCCGTCCTCGTCCCAGCCCAGGTGGTGGGCGAGCTCGTGCCGGACGGTGCGGACGACCTGGGCGCGCAGCAGGTCGAGGTCGTGGCCGAAGTCGCGCACGAGCGTGTCGCGGAAGACGACGATGCGGGCGAAGCCGTCGTGCGCGACGGTCGGGCCGTGGTAGAGGCCGTAGGCGCGGTGGGCGCGGCCCTGGTCTTCGACGACGATCGCGACGTGCTCCAGCGCGCGGTGGAACTCGAGCGGCAACTCGTCGAGCGCGGAGCGCACGAGCGCCTTGAAGTCCTCCTCGTTCCACGGGTCGATGCCGAGGTCGTCGTCGTCATCGTCGTCGTCCATCTCGAACTCGGACTCACCCGAGATCCCGTCGCGCGCGAGCTCTTCCGTGCGCTCGACGAGGGCATCGAAGTCGCGCTCGGAGCGCGGGTTGCGCCAGTCCGCGAGGCGGCCCGTCAGCAGCGCGAGGATGAACGTGATGACGAGGGCGCCCGCGAGCCCGACGGCGATGCCCTGCAGCAGGCGCAGCGGGTATTCGACCGCGAACCCTTCCAGCAGCGTGATCGCGAGGATCCCGAGCGCGAACGAGATCAGCGCGGACCACGCGATCTGAGCGCCCGTCGGCAGTCTCGGCCACATGAACCGAGCGTAGTCGCTCAACGCAACGTGCGTGCGATCACGAGGCGCTGGATCTCGTTCGTGCCCTCGTAGATCTGCGTGATCTTCGCGTCGCGCATCATCCGCTCGACCGGGTACTCGCTGACATAGCCGTAGCCGCCGAGCACCTGTACCGCCTCGACCGTCACGCGCATCGCGTTGTCGGAGTTGAAGAGCTTCGCCATCGCCGAGTACTTGCCGAGGTCGGGGGCGCCGCGGTCGGCCTTGGCGGCCGCCTGGTAGAGCAGCTCGCGGCCGGCGGCCGTGCCGGTCTCCATGTCAGCAAGCTTGAACTGGATCGCCTGGAAGGCGTTCAGCGGCTGGCCGAACTGTCTGCGCTCGCGCGCGTAGGCGGCGGCGTAGTCGGTCGCGCCCTGGGCGATCCCGAGCGCCTGCGCAGCGACGCCGAGGCGCGAGTGGTCGAGCGTCCCGAGCGCGACGTGCATGCCCTTGTCGACCTCGCCGATCAGGTTCTCGGCCGGGATCCGCACGTCGTCGAAGATCGGCTGGCCGGTCGGCGAGCCCTTGATGCCAAGCTTCTTCTCCAGCTTGCCGACGGAGAATCCGGGCCGGTCTCTCTCGACGACGAACGCGCTGATGCCGCGCGAGCGGCCGGCGGACGGGTCGGTGACGGCGAAGACGACGTAGAAGTCGGCGACGCCGAGGTTCGTGATCCAGTTCTTCGCGCCGTTGACGACCCACTCGTCGCCGTCGCGCACCGCGCGCACTCTCATCCCGCCCGGGTCCGAGCCGGCCTCCGGCTCCGACAGCGCGAACGCCGGCGCCCACTCCCCCGACGCGCACTTCGGCAGGAAGCGCGCCTTGAGCTCGTCGGTGCCGAACAGCTTGATCGGGAGC
>DATHEP010000017.1:0-3739 GCA_035318525.1 Conexibacter sp. | reverse complement strand
ATGTATCTGGCAAGGGGCACTACACTTCCTGAAGTCATGGCCCAGGAACTGCGTAACCGGCCCTGCGGGGGCCGCTATGGCGACATTGTCCAGGCGATCGGCAACACGCCGCTCGTTGAGCTCAAGCGCCTGTCGCCCAAGCCGGGCGTGCGCATCTGGGCGAAGCTCGAGTCGCGCAACCCGACCGGCTCCGTGAAGGACCGCGTCGCGCGCTCGCTGATCGAGGACGCGGAGGCGAGAGGGGCGATCAAGCCGGGGCAGACGATCCTCGAGCCGACCTCCGGCAACACCGGCATCTCACTCGCGATGATCTGCTCGCGCAAGGGCTATCCGCTCAAGGTCGTGATGCCCGACAACGTCACGCAGGAGCGCACCCAGCTGCTGAAGATGTACGGCGCCGAGATCGTCTACTCCGACGGCTCGAAGGGCTCCAACGGCGCCGTCGAGCTGGCGCTCGAGATGGCGGCCGCCGACGCCTCGTACTACATGCCCTACCAGTACGGGAACATGGCGAACCCGCTCGCGCACTACAACGGCACGGCGCTCGAGATCCTCGAGGAGCTGGATGAGATCTCCGCGTTCGTCGCGGGCCTCGGCACCGGCGGCACGCTGATGGGCAACGGCAGACGCTTCAAGGAGGAGCTGGGCGACGCCGTCAAGATCGTCGCAGCCGAGCCAATGCAGGGCGAGCCGGTCCAGGGCTTGCGCTCGCTCGACGACGGCTTCATCCCGCCGATCATCGACCTCTCGCTGCTCGACCGCAAGATCTTCGTCACGAACCGCGACGCGATCCTGTGGACGCGCAAGCTGCTCGACGAGGAGGGCCTGTTCGCGGGCGTCTCGACCGGAGCGATCGCGCGCGTCGCCGTGCGGATCGCCGGTGAGCTCGACGAGGGCAACGTCGTCTTCATCGTCGCCGACGACGGCTGGAAGTACCTCTCCAGCGGGATCTACACGTTGCCGGTCGACGAGGTCGAGAACCTCGACTCGACCGTGTGGTGGTAGGCGCGCCGACTGATCCGGCGCCTAACTCCCTGCGCATCCTCCTTCACGGCGCTACCATCGCTGCAGGGAGTCGAGGGACGCGCTCTCGGCGTCCGCCAGCCTTCGAGCAAGGAGCAGCACCACGATGTTCACTCAGATCGGACCGATGGAGATCGTTCTCGTCCTCGTCGTCGCGCTGCTGATCCTCGGGCCGAAGCGCCTGCCTGAGGCCGGCCGCTCGATCGGCAAGGGGATGCGCGAGTTCAAGGACTCCATCTCGGGCGTCACCAAGGACGAGGACAAGGCCGAGCTGGCCGCCACGCGCGAGCGCGAGGCCGCCTGAGGAAGGCCCCCGCAGCGGCCGCTGACGGCGGTTGCCTGCTGGTAGCCTCGCGAGCGAGATGCGCATCGCTCGCGAGCTGTACGACCAGATGATCGCCCACGCTCGCGCCGAGGCGCCGAACGAGTGCTGCGGCGTCGTCGCCACGAGCGACGGCAGCGCGCAGCGGATCTACCCGGCGACGAACAAGTTCGCCAGTCCGCTGCGCTTCGAGATCGCCGAGCGCGACCTGATCGGCATCTGGAGAGCGATCGACGAGCACGACCACGAGCTCGGCGCGATCTACCACTCGCACACGCGCACGCAGCCCGAGCCGTCGCAGACCGACATCAACGGCGCCGTGCAGTGGCCGGGCGCGCTGTGGGTGATCGTCGGGCTCGCCGACGGCGAGCTGGACGTGTGCACGTGGTCGATCGTCGACGGACGCGTTGAGCAGGTGGAACTGCTCGTCGAGTAGCCATGGCCGCGTCGCTCGTCTGCCCGAGCTGTCGTGCCGGGTCGTTCGGCGGCGACGAGCGCTTCTGCCCGGTGTGCGGCGTGCCGCTCGTGCGGGCGGACGCGGACGGCGGCGAGACGCAGCCGAGCGCCCGCCGGGAGCACGCGCGCAAGATCCGGCCGCAGTACGCCGAGGGCGAGCTCGTGAAGGTCGCTCGCGCGCAGCATCAGGCGGAGGCGGAGCTGATCCAGGGGATGCTGCTCGAGGAGGGCATCCCGAGCATGACCCGGCGCAGCGCCGCCTTCGACGTGCCCGACTTCCTCGCCGCCGGGCCGCGCGACATCCTGGTGCCGAGCTCGGGCGCTGAGGCGGCGCGAGACCTGCTCGAACCGGCGCCCGGCGAGCCGTCAGGCTGAGGCGATCCGCGCCAGGTGCGAGCGCCAGGCGCCCTCGGTGTGCACGAGCGAGCGCCCGGAGAAGGCGTCCTGCAGGGCGTGCCTCGGACCGGCCGGGTCGAGGTAGCAGGCGAGCCGCATCGCCGCCTCCGGGCCCTCCTCGCGTGCGAGCAGGTCGATCACGGTCGGCCCGAGCAGCGCCGCGTCGCGTAGGCGCGGCGGGAAGTCCGGGCGGCCACCCTCGCGCAGGCGGCGGGCGATCGCCGGGCGGGCGTGCTCGACCTGGCCCGCGAAGTAGCGCGCGGTGCCCTCGACGACCCAGGCCCAGCGCAGCCGCTGGAGCATCCGCGGCGGCGTCGCGGGCGGGGGTAGGCGGCGGTTGTTGACGCCGACGACCAACCGCGCGTAGAGCACGTCGGGGGCGCGTTCGAGCATCTCGCGCGAGCCGGGCACGGCGGAGGCCCGCGCGCGCAGCGCGCGCGGCGCCAGCACGTGGATCGTCTGCGCGCCGGTCGAGCCGACGACGTAGCGGCGCGCGGCGGGAGCGGTCAGCAGCCGCTCGAGCGGGACCGCGGGGTGCGCGAGGTCGAGCACCGGCGCCGCTCTGTGGAACACGACCGTGACGTCGGCGACGGTTCTCGGGAAGACGACGTCGAGGCGCGCGCGCGTCGCCTCGAGCGAGTCGAGCGCGTGCGTGACGTCGTCCGCGTCGGCGGACTCGTGCCGTGCGCGGAACGACGGCGAGACGGTCTCGACCCACGCCATGGACTGAAGAGCCTACGCGCGCGCCGGCCGGGAGCACCCGGCCGGGCAGCGCGGCAGCGGGTCAGACGAGGACCGGTGTCCGGTCGCCCGCGACGATCGAGGCGATTTCCTCGCGCGCGCGGTCGAACTCGTCGTCCGACAGGACGGGCGTGCCCTCGAACGGCAGGTCGCGCGTGATCTCAAGCCACGAGCGACAGCCGCCGTAGTCGTCGCGCACCTTCACGGTGACGGGACGCGGGATGCGGTACGTCCGCAGCAGCACCACGTGCAGCGGGTGGCGCCGCTTCCACGCGAGCCGCTTCTCGGCGTAGTCGGTCGTCCAGACGTAGAACGGCGACAACGCGTCGACGGCACGGCGGTCGGTGACGGTCCAGTGGTCCGCGACCTCGGCCCATGCGCGGATGCGCACGCGGTCGGGCTGCGGGATCTCGCCATCGCGCGTGAGCGCGTGCATGGGCGGCTCGCCTTCCGGCCACACGCCCTCCTCGAGGGCGCGCAGCAGCTCAGGCTGATGCGACTCACGCACGAGGTCCTCGCGCTGGTGGTCAAACGTCGGGTACAGGAAGAAACGCTCGTGCTCGAGCGCGAAATGCTTGTCAGGCTCGCGGATGCCGCCTTTGCGCAGCGTGAGCAACTGCTCGCCTTCGGCGAGCGCACGCACAGTGACGGCCCATTCTTTGAAAGCAATCGGCATGGGTTTCCGGGGACGGAGAGAGCGGATTAACCGTGTACGCGCGGGCGGAACTTCAAACCCGCGCACGGGACGCACATCCTACGCGAAACCCTGGGATTTCCAAAATTTCCCTGCTATTTGCGGAT
>DATHEP010000016.1:0-7654 GCA_035318525.1 Conexibacter sp. | reverse complement strand
GCAGCAGCGGTGTGGTCGCAACGAACGTCGCGCCGATCCCGCCGAGGAGCGCAAGCACGATGCTCTGCGCGTCGACGACACGTTGGCCGCCGACCGGGAACGCGAAGCTGAGGTAGCCGGGCGCCGAGTGGAAGACGTGGCGGGAGAGCAGGTTGCCGAGCAGCAGACCGGCGAGTGAGGCGACGACGCCGAGCACAGTCGCCTCGAACGCGAGCTGCAGCAGCACCTGGCGGCGCTTGTAGCCCTGCATGCGCAGCTCGGCGACGAGCCGACGGCGTTCGGGCACGGTCAGCAGCATGGCGTTGAACGTGAAGAGGATCCCGACGATCGCGCAGATACCGGCGAACAGCCCCGTGGACTGGTTGTTCGGCGTCGCGGCCTGCTCGACGTAGCCGACCTCGACGTCGCTGCGCTCGACGGCGAGCCGGCTGCCCACGAGCGTCGCCAACGCGTCGCGCACGCGTCCCTCGCTGCCGGGTCTGACGGCGACAAGGACGCGCGTCACCCGACCGGGAAGGCCGGTGATGCGTTGGACGTAGGCGAGTGGTGCGACGACGAGCGGGCTGTCAATCGCCGTGCCGATCTGATTGCGGTCGAGGATCGACGAGACGGGGACGCGCCGCGTCACGGGCTGGCGCGTCGCGAGCGTGAGGAACTTCCCACGCTGGGCGCCGAGCTCTGCGGCGAGCGGCTTTGGCAGCAGCAGTGCGTCGGCGAGGCGAAACCCGAAGCGACCACCGAAGCCGCTGACGAGCGGCCCGCCGGCGTCGGAGATCTCGTTGGTGACGCCGACGAGGTCGACGTTCGCGTGTCCACGCGGGCCCGCAATCCCGACGCGCTGCTCCAGCACGGGTGCCGCGAGGCGGACACCGTCAAGCTCGGTGATTTGTGCGGCGAGCGCTTCGTCGAAGCCACGCGAGTCGTGCGCGGAGACCTGCAAGCTGAACTGGCCCGTGATGCCATGCACAAGCTGCTCCACCGACCCACTGATGCTCGAGTTCGCGACTTGGACGGCGAACAGCAGCGCGACGCCGGCGGCGATTCCTGCTGCGGCGAGCAGCTCCTGCAACGGCTGGACGCGCAGCCGCCACCAGTAGAAGAGGACGACCGTGCCGGGCTTCACGGCGCCTCGGAGATCGCGGGCCGTTGCGGTGGCGCCTCGCTGAGCCTGCCGTCGCGCAACTGCAGCGCCCGATCGGCGAAGTCCAGCGCGGCCGGGTCGTGCGTGGCCAGCAACGCGGCGAGCCCTTGGTCGTGGCAGATCTCGGCGAGCAGCGCGAGGACCCGGCGGCCGCTCTCGCTGTCGAGGTTGCCGGTCGGCTCGTCGGCGAGCAGCAGCCGCGGCTCGTTCGCGAGCGCTCGCGCGACCGCGACGCGCTGGCGCTCGCCGGCCGACAGCTTCGCCGGATGCCGCGCTGCCTTCGAGCCGATCCCGACGCGGTCGAGCCACGGCTGCGCTCTGCGTCGCGCGTCGCGACGGGCGGCGCCGCGACCGAGCAGCTTCACCGTCGCGTTGTCGAGCGCGGTCGCGCCCGGGATCAGGTGGAAGGACTGGAAGATGATCCCGACGTCATGCATGCGGTAGGCGGCTGCTTCGCGCTCGGGCATCGCGCCGACGTCACGACCCGCGTAGCGCACCTGACCGCTGTCGGGGCGCAGGATTCCCGCCGCGAGCAGCAGGAGCGTCGTCTTGCCCGAGCCGGACGGGCCGTAGAGCGCGACGAGCTCGCCGGCCTCGACGGTGAGCGAGATCCCGTCGGCGGCACGGACGCGCTCGTCACCCGAGACGTAGGTCTTGACGACCTCGTGCAGCTCAAGCATCGCCGGTGCGAGCCTGAGAGCGAGACGGCAGCGGGATCACCGGCGCGGGTTGGAGCGTCTGCGCCTCGCGCAGCTCGCCGTTGCCGACGAGCACGAGCAGGCGGTTGATCCCCGCGGCGCCGCTCGCGTCGGTCGCGCTGATGAGCACCGCGATCCGCTCCTCGCGAACGACGCGCTGGAGGTTGGCGAGCACGTGGTTGCGCTCCATCAGGTTCAAGGTCTCGGTCGGGTCGTCGGCGAGCAGGACCTTTGGTCGGCGCACGAGCGCCTCGGCGAACGCGACGCGCTGCAGCTCCGCGTCGGACAGCTCGTGCAGCTTCGCCCCGGCCGCTTCGCCGATGTCCCACCGCGCCAGCTCCTCGCTCGCGCGCCGCCGTGCCTCGCGGCGCGTGACGCCGCTCCCGAGGAGCGGGACGGTGACGGTGTCGAGCACCTTCCTCGTCGGCCATGACGCTCCGCTCCACACGCACGCCACCTCGTTGCGCCACAGCTCCGCTCGCTTCGCATCCCGCATTCCTGCCACCGGGCGACCCCGGAAGGAGACCGTCCCCTCGTCGGGCGCGTCGATGCCGGCGGCGATCCGCAGGAGCGTCGTCTTGCCCATGCGCCGGTCGCCGAGCACCGCCGCGAAGTCGCCGGCCTCGAGCGTGAACGACACGTCGTGCAGCACCGGGATCGCCCGCGACCCGCGCCAGTGGCGCTTGCCGACCCCGGCGAGCTCGAGCAGCGCGGTCATCGCCACCCTGGCGGCAGGGTCGCGGCTGGCACCAAGGCCGAGATCGGCACGTACCCGTAGACGCGCAGCGCCTCCACGCCAGCGCGCACGCGCCGCAGCCACGCGAGGTCGCCCGAGAGTCGAGTGACGGCGGAGTCGTTGACGTAGTAGCCGGCGGCGACCGGCCAGCTCACCTCGTGCGTGCCGGCGGTGTCGAGCTGGTAGCCGGCGAGCAGCTCAGCCAGCGCATTCGTGCAGGCGTCGATGTGCGCGTCGACGACCTGCAGCAGCGCCAGCGCGTGCTCCTGCGTGCACAGCGCGATCTTCAGCAGAACGGTGGAGCGCACCGGATCCACCTTTCCGATCGGGGCGGTCAGCCACGTCAGGAAGTCCTCTCTCCCCGCCGCGGTCGCTTCGTAGACGATCTTCGGAGAGCGCTTGGGCCGCGTTCCCTGCGCCGGCACGCCACTCGAGTCCAGCGCGACGATCAGGTCGTCCTCGTAGAGCGAGTCGATCGCCGCGTACACGGTGCTCTGATTGACCTTCCACGGGCCGAAGCGATCGTCGAAGCGACGCAACAGGTCGTAGCCGTAGCCGCGGCGCTCAACGATCAGCCCGAGCACGGCGATCTTCACTGACACCGGAGTCCTCCGCCTGCTGCGTGCGACGCCTCCAACACCTTGAACCCCTGTCCCAGCGATGCCCGCCCCCGCTGCTGCCTCCGGCCAAAGAAACGTGACCGTATGTGAAACCGGAAACCCCTGCAACTCACAGCGAAAAGCGACATCGGGCACCGTGTCCCTCCGCGAGCGGACGATGCGCCGAGTTCCAGTTTGGAACAGTTGCGGCCGAGCTAGCCGGAGGTGGTGGCATGCGAGAGCGTCGCCACGACCATGGGGGCAACCGGAGCAGGCGAGTCGAGCGGCGTCGTCAGCAGTGGGGCGCACACCATGGGCGCGACGATCCGCGCGCTGCGCAGACGAGCCGGCTTCAGCCAAGCCGCGTTCGGCTCGCTCATAGGGATGCACCGCAACTACTTCGGCGTGATCGAGCGCGGCGGCGTGCCGAACGTCGGCCTGGAGACGGTGCAGCGGATCGCCGGCGGCCTGGACGTCAGCATCGCGGTCCTCGCCGTGAGCTACGTCGATCCCGTGGCCGACGGCGAGCCGCTCGGACGCCGGGTCGATGCTCCCGCCCGGCCCACCGAGGGGTGGCGCGCCTCGGACGGCGCGCGCGAGCTGGGGAGAGCGATCCGCGCCTTGCGCCTCGACCGTGAACTGACGCAGGCCGAGCTCGCCGAGCAGGCGGCGATGCACCGCAGTCACCTCGCCAGCATCGAAGCCGGCGAGAAGCCCAACCCCGGCATCGCCACCATCGCCAGCATCGCCTGTGGCCTCCGGCACGGCGATCGCGAGCCGCCGCTGCTGCCGCTGCTCGCTCAGACCTTCACCGGTGAGCTGACCGTCGCCGAGCTGCGCACGACGGTCGCCGCCACGAGACCTTCCGGATCCCAAGGCGCCCGTCCCTTCCCCCCGGGCGTCACCCCCTGATCCGGAAGCGGCGAGCGCGGGGCGCGTGCTGCGGCAACGCATGCGTTCCCGCCTCGCCGAGCGCATCCGCATGCAGGTGAGCCCTCCATCGGACTCGAACCGATCACCCTTACCATGAAGCGGCCCTGGGCTCACGAGAAAGTCAGGCCGACAGCGGTGTGTGGGCCGCCTCGCGGCATCTCACCCGGTGGCGACGATCGCTTCCACGCGCGGGATGACGATGCGATCGGCGCGGGCTTGGCTGGCGTCGTCCGGGAGGAGAGCGGCGTAGATGCCCTCCGTGAATCGCCAGTGGGTTCGGTGGCGGACCAGCTCGGTCACGACGTACGTGCGCAGGTCAGCGGGCGCATCCGCGATCTCGCGGACGAGCTCGGCGCGGCCGTCGAGCAGGCTCACGATGTCGGCGAAGTCACGACTCGCGATGTAGTCGTCGTGTCCCCGGCTCGCGAACGCCTCCGGCTTGGTCGCGACGAGGTACGGCGGAGAGACCGTCCCGATCGAGGCACCGGAGGGCAGCGTGCGTTCGATCGCGTGGGGGACGGCGGCACGTTGCCAGCGGTTCTCGAAGCCGAGGATCGACGCGTCCATCGGCATGACGTCGAGCACGAGATCGCTGTCGGGGTGACCCCAGCGGCAGATGACGCCGCTGCGCTGGTCGTGGCAGAAGCCGCGGCGGCGCAGGCGCTCCTCGAAGTCAGCGAACGAGCCACGCGAGGTGATCTCGGCTATCACGTCGACGTCCTCGGTCGGCCGCGGCTCCGGTGCCGCCGGGTCGGTGATCCACAACCCGACCCGTCGCGCCCCCGGTGAAGGCGACTTCCTCGACGAGACCGCCGAGTGCCGCGGCGGCGAGCTCGAGCAGCGCGATGCTCATTCGGCAGCCGCCTGCGCGAGGCGCTCGTGGAGGAGCTCACGTGCGACGCCGCGCACGCGGACGTCGCCGAGGCGGACGCCGTCGACGAGCGCGAGCATCTCGTACATCCAGGGATCGCCTCTCGCAATCTCGACGGCCGCCGGGTGCAGCGGCGCAACCGAGAGCCCGCGAACATCGCCCTCCGGTGCCGGCCAGACAGGCGGCAGCTCGTCCGTCGGAGCGAAACGGCCGGACAGCACCGGCGCGGCCCACGCGGTGCGCACACCCCGCGTGGGTGCGCCGAGGCGAACGGGGGCAACGAACGGCAGCGCATGCTCCAACAGCTCGATCGCGGACGAGCGGTCGACACGCCGACGCGCGGCGTCGTAGACCGGCGTCTCACCCAATCGCGCCAGCGAGCGCTGCACCGCCGCGGGCGGCATCCGCAGCTCGGCCGCGAGCGACCGCACCGTCCACCGCGCGTCGCGGCCGCGACGGAGGAGCGCCAGGAGCGGGAGGAGGTTGGCTGCCTGCATCCCACGACTGTATCGCGTATCGATACACGATACAACTGCCGGATTTGGGTCACGAGAAGGCCACGCGACGGCTGCGGAGCCGCCCGCAGGCGCCACTCGCATGCGCCCGGAAAGCAGAAAAGCGCCCGCATGCGGGCGCTTTCGCAGGCGGCGCGCCCGCTCGACCCGCCGGTCGCCTGGGAGCCGACCGCGTACACGCGCACGCTGCACTTGCCGCCGGCGGCCGCGTTCGTCGATCTGCTGCGCGACCGCGCGTGGCTCAGACAGCCGTTGAACGCGACCGTGCTGCCAGGGACGTGAGCGGCGGTCGCGCGACCGACCGACCGCGATCATCAGCACGACGCCGGTCAGCAAGCCCAACAGGAAGATCCAAGGCAGTCCCCAGCCGGCGTCAGCCATGATCTCGACGAGGCCGGCAGAACCAGCATCGACGATGCTCCGCACCGGGCGCTCGGCGCTTGCCCGGTCGCACGCCGCGCAGGGCAACTCGTTGCCGTGAGGCAGACACCAGAGCTCCTCGGGCTCCCGATCGATCACATCAGGCAGCCAGTGCTGGCAGTCGGCGGTGCTGATGCAGGCCTGAGCTTTTCCGTCCATGAGCTCCTCACCTCCGCGCAACGTAATGCGCATCGTTTGACGTGAGCAAAGCCTTGCGGCGGATTCTCCAATCGCCATAGACGAATCCTGGAACCTTCCTCGACCTTGACCGGTTTCTGGAAGAATCCTTTTCTACATGCGTCTCAACGTCTTCGGTCCGGTAACGCTCGTCGACGACGCAGGCACCACCTCCTCACCAAAGTGCTCCGTCCGGGCAGGGCTGCTCCTCTCCTCACTGGCGATGGCTCAAAGTCCGGTTGCCCGGACGGTCCTCCTCGAGCGGCTCTGGCCGGCCCGTGACGGCCGCATCCCAACGGCTCGCTCAGATTCGAACCTCGATGGCTATGCCACCGAAGCACGTCACCTCATCGGAGCTGCCGCACAAGCTCTCCATGCCAACAAGGCGGAGCGCTCTCTAGCATTGCGCCGGCCTGGACAGGTCAGCACAGCGGCGACTCTCGACACTGACGTGCGCGAGTTCCAGATGCTCCGCAACTCCAGTAATCCCGCCGACCTGGAGCAGGCGTTGTCGCTCGTTCGCGGTCCGCTACTCGCTGGCGTCGATGGCGGTCCCTTCCCGTGGCTCGGGGAAGCTCGGCAACGCTTCGCCGAGGACTGCGCACGAGTGATCAGCAGGCTTCACCGTTGGCCGAGTTCGCGCGCGACGGCTGTCGTCGCGGAATTCATGGCCGAGCCTTCAGCCACCCTGCTCGCCGCTGTCCAGGATCAGCAGGAGAGCGCTGCCGACGCCGTGGGCACCGGTTCCATCGAGGACGCCCTCGCGGCGCGCTACATGCGTCACGCCCCCAGCTTGCGGACGCTGGCAAAGCTGGTGGTGCCGATCTCACCGCCGTACTACAACACTGTCGTCACCCTCGGGCTCTCCGACACCGCGTCGGCCGACACCTATCAGCTCACCTATCACCTGGAGTTCACCGCCCAGATAGACGAATTTGTGATCGCCTTGACCACACGCGCCAGCCTGACTGACCTGTTGCTGGCTGAATGCCCGGACATCGGCGATTCGTTCACGTGCTCCAGCGAGGCTGGACGCGCTGCGTTCGCTCGCCAGTTGATGACGGACTCCGCGCCTCCCGTCCAGGTGTGGTGCCTCGAGTCCACCCCGAGCGGCGCTACGCGGCGAAGACGCGTAGCGCTCAAGCTGCTCAGACCCGCGCAGGCGGCTCCGCTGCTGCGCAACCTCGACCCGGCGGCCTCCGCCGACGTCGTGCTTCTGCGCGGCACGCTGCCCGGACGTCGCGGCGCCACCCGCCGCATAGCCCACAGCGTCCGGGACCCGCTGATGGACATCTCCGAGCACTATGCGTTCTGGATCGCCGACCGCCCGATGTACATCGACCGCATCAAAGTCGACGCGGCCGAGTTCTCCCCCGGGGTGCACCTGCACCCGATGCTCGGCAACATCGCCAACGAGTGGGAATGGGACGGGCAGCGATGCGACGTGGCCGTCGAGAACTGGGTCGTCAAGAACCAGGGGATCTTTCTCACCTGGTAGCCGACACGCTGATGTAGTTGGCCATCTCTTCGCTGGGGCTCGTCCAGGCTCGGACGAACAGCTCCT
>DATHEP010000015.1:0-2934 GCA_035318525.1 Conexibacter sp. | reverse complement strand
GTGCTCGACGGCGGCGGCGTGCTGCGCGGCGTCGTCACGCTCGGGCGGCTGCGGCGCGCGTTGCGCGCCGCCCTCGGCAGGGGCAGGCCCTGACCCGCGTGTCCGCCTCTCCGTCCGTCATCATCGCCGGATGCCCGCCCGCGGACGTCCCCTGCCGTGGCGGTGGTTGCTGATGGCGATGGCGCTGTTCATCGCGATCGCGCTCACCGTCTCGATCGCCTCGTCCGCGAACGAGCAGGCGACGACCGCCAAGCGGCCACATGCCACGTACGTCGTCTCGCCCTCCGGCAACGACTGGGGGCCCGGGACCGCCGAGCGCCCCTGGCGCACGCTGCGGCGCGCCGACCGCGCCGCCCGTCCCGGGTCCACGATCGTGCTGCGGCGCGGCGCCTACGGCGAGCGGGGCCGCGAGACCCATCTCCGCGGCGACGGCCTGATGTGGCGCAGCGCGCTCGGCGAGCGTGCGTTCCTGCGCGGCAAGCACTACCTGGACGGCGCCGGCTCGCGCTTCACCCGGCTCACCTTCGACGGGCCGACGGGCGACGTCGACGGCAACGGCTGCAACGACGAGTCGGTGCTCGTCGACATCCGCGGGTACGGCGTGCGGATCGACCACAGCGAAGTGCGCAAGTCGCGTGGCCATGCCGGCATCTACGTCTCGGAGTTCCCGCGAGGCGTCCGCATCGACAACAACTGGATCCACGACAACGGATGCTTCGGCGACCAGGAGACGGAGAACCACGACCACGGGATCTACTTCGCCTCGGGCAGCGGCTGGATCACCGACAACCTGATCGAGCGCAACTACTCGCGCGGCATCTCGCTGCACTACGAGCCCTCGCACGTGATCGTGGAGAACAACCGGATCCTGCGCAACGGCCGCCAGGGGATCCTCGTCGACACCGACGAAGGCGGCATCCGAATCGCGAACAACCTGATCGCGTACAACGGCTACCAGAGCGGCAACGACCACGAGGTGGCGGGGATCGCCTACGTGCGCGGCGACGATGTCGAGCTGATCGACAACGTCTTCCGCGAGAACATCGGCGGGCCCGTCTCGGGCGTTCCCGACGGTCCCTGAGGCAGACACGGACGAGCCTCGGTTAGGCTCCCGCCTGTGAAGGCCCTCGTCACCGGTGGCGCCGGCTTCATCGGCTCCAACATCGTCGACGCGCTCGTCGCCCGCGGCGACGACGTCGCGGTCCTCGACGACCTGTCGACCGGATCGCGCGAGAACCTCGCCAGCGCGATCGCGGCCGGCGCCGCGCTGCACCGGCTCGACGTGGTGGACGGCGCGGCGGTCCGCGACCTGCTCGCCGAACTGCGGCCGCATGTGGTCTTCCACCTCGCCGCCCAGATCGACGTGCGTCTTTCCGTCGAGGATCCGGGCGCCGACGCTCGCGCGAACGTCGAGGGGACCGTCAACGTGCTGGAGGCGGCGCGCGCCGCCGGCGTCGCGCGCGTCGTGCTCTCATCCACCGGCGGGGCGATCTACGGCGAGGCCGACGTGATGCCGACGCCCGAGGACGCCCCGAGCCGCCCGCTCTCCCCCTACGGGCAGGCGAAGCACGCGGCCGAGGGCTACTGCTCGCTGTATGCCGTGCTGCACGGCCTCTCTACGATCGCGCTGCGCTACGCGAACGTCTACGGCCCGCGCCAGGACCCGCTCGGCGAGGGCGGCGTGATCGCGATCTACTGCAACCGCCTCGCGACGGGCGAGCAGCCGGCGGTGTACGGCGACGGCCGCCAGACGCGCGACTTCGTCTACGTCGAGGACGTCGTGCGCGCCAACCTGCTCGCCGCCGAGCGCGAGCTGACGGGCTCCTACAACATCGGGACCGGGGCCGAGACGTCGGTGCTCGAGCTCGCGGAGCAGGTGGGGGCGCTCGCACACGGTCCCTTCGAGCCGCGCTTCGAGCCGGCACGGGCCGGCGAGGTGCGCCGCAGCTGCCTCGACCCCTCCCGTACGCGCGCGCAGCTCGGCTGGAGCGCGGAGACGTCGCTCGCCGACGGTCTGCGACGCACGCTCGCCCACCAGGAGCGGGCCGCCGCGGCTCCTGCCGCGGGCGGCGCACCGGCCGACGCGCGCTGATCGTCTATCCTCCCGCGCGACCGTGCTAGGCGGGGAGGTAGCGGTGCCCTGTACCCGCAATCCGCTCTAGCGGGGCTGAATCCCTTCCCGAGGGGTGAGGCTCCCGACACCGGCGCGCCGCTCCGAGGCGTCGATGGTCAGGTCCCGTGCGGTGTCGGCCCGTGAACCAGGTCAGGTCCGGAAGGAAGCAGCCTTAAGCGGTCACTGGCATGCGTGGCGGGGAAGCCTGACCGGAGCCGAGGGCGGTTGCAACGGCCGGGAGCCGCTTCGACGGAAGGTGCACGGTCACTTTTCCGCCCGCGGCGCAGGCAGGCCGCGGGCGGCGCGCTAGCGCGAAAGCCGTGCGCGTGCCGCGCGCACGCGCTCCTGCGTCTCCGGCGGCATGCGCGCCACCGCCGCTCGCGCGCCCGCGCCGAGCTGCTGCGGCAGCAGGCTCGCGCGGCTGCGCAGGTAGCCGGACCCGCGCGGCACGAGCGCGCCCCAGACAAGCGGCCGATCGCCGTCGGCGAGCCGCAGCTTGTACTCGTGCCCGCCGCCGCCGAGGTCGAGTCGCCGCTCGCCACGTGCGATGCAGTCCTCGATCCCCGCGAGCAGGCCCAGCAGTGCCGGTCTCAGCTCGGCGTGCGCCTCGTCGAAGCCGCCGTTCCAATACAGCGCCTCCTCACCGGCCGCGAGGAACAGCTGGGCGCCGACCGGCTCGCCGTCGACCTCGACGATCCACAGCCGGAAGCGCTCGTCCGCGAGCATCGCGCTCGCCGCCTCCAGCAGCATCGCGCCGACGTCCTGGCCGAGCGAGGAGCCGCCGCGCCCCTCCCAGCGTGCATGGTGCATGCGCACGAAGG
>DATHEP010000014.1:0-9327 GCA_035318525.1 Conexibacter sp. | reverse complement strand
CGTCGCTCGAGTCGACGGTCGCGCCGGGCGGCAACTCGTCGATCGCGTCGCCGACGCTGGACCCCGCGATGAGATCGGCGAAGGTGGACGTGATGCCGGTGAGCGCGGCGGATGAGACGTTCTTCGAGAACATGCAGGTCGTCCTGTCGCTGCAGCCGACGCCCGGCAAGCGGCTGCTGATGTGCATCGGGCTCTACGTCAACGTCGCCCACGGCATCGACGAGAGCGTCGAGCTTCAGTTCCCCGAGCAGGTCCACCCGCTCGCGGTGCTGCTGTTGTCCGCCTGCCTCGAGCAGGCCGCGCAGATCGACCGCGCAGCGAAGCAGGCGGCCGCCCCGGCGCCCGCGACGTCCGCCGCTGCCGCGTGCCACCGAGCGGCGACGCAGGTCGGCGCGTCGTTCACGCGCGTCGGCCGCAACTACAAGGCGACGATCGACGGCACGCCGACCAGGCTGAGACAGCGCGGCCGGCTGAAGGTCTCGTGCAGACCCAGCGGGGCCGGCATGACCCTGAAGGTGCGGCCGGTCGCCAGAGGCAGATCGCTGCGCAGCGTCGTCGGCCCGCGCCTGCGGCTCGGCGTCTACAACCCGCTCGACGCCGCCGGCTCGGCGACGCTGAGACTCACGTTCCGCCGCTGACCGGGCCGGGACGCTCGGCGACGACGTCGGAGCCTGGTCGCGCGTGCTCGTCGCGGCGCTTGACGAGCAGCCACTGCGTCTGAGCGCCGGCCTGACGCGTCCGCTGCAGCGCGAAGCCGCCGCGCAGCTTCTCGCCGTCGAGGACAAAGACCGCGTGGCCCCGCTCGATCGCCTCCGGCCAGGCGACGCGCCCGCCCTGCTCGTACGTCCCCCGGTCCCACGCGAGGGCGTCCGGCACGCGAGCGGCCGCGGGCTCGCGATCGGCCAGCTCGACAGCGAGGCGCTTGACCGCGGGATCCAGCGACGGGCCCTTCGGAAGCGACCAGGCGCGCACGGCGCCGGCGACCTCGAGCCGCAGCTCAAGGCCACGCCCGCCGGCGTCGTCCAGCACCACGAAGGCACCCGCGGCGACGCCGCGGACTGCGAACTGCTCGTGTCCCTCGAGCTTGACGCGCTCGATCGCGACCTCGGTCACGCGCGCCGCCGACGGGCCTTCGCGCAGGAACGCCGCGAGCGCGTCGAGCGCCTCCTGCGGCCCCTCGGCGTGGATCTGCACGGTGCCGTCCTCGCCGTTGCGGACCCAACCGAGCACGCCCAGCCCCCGCGCACGGCGGACCGTCTCGTCGCGGAAGCCGACGCCCTGGACGTCGCCGTGCACGACGGCGCGAATCGAGGCAGTCCCGGTCGTCACGCGCAGAGCCTACGACCCTGAACGACGAAGGACGGTCGCGAGACCGCCCTTCCCCGATGCGCACACCCAGCAAGCTCGTGGCGAAGATGATGCCCGCGCGGACGGGGCCGGTCATCGGGGGTGGCTGCGTGTCGTCGACCGTAGTTCACCCCCGTTAGTACGGGGATCTCGCCGAGGCGCCGATGATCCGAGACACGACGCCTCCTTTGAGTGGTGAAGACGCGTAGCCTGCTCGGCCACCGTGCACGCTCTCCCCCGGCTCTGGCGCGAAACGGACTTTCGCTGGCTCTTCCTCAGCCAGACGATCTCCACGACGGGCGACCGCATCGTCCTCGTCGCGCTCGCGCTGCTCGTGACCGAGCAGACGGGCTCGACGACCGACCTCGGGATCGTGATCGGCGCGCAGACGCTGTCGCTCGTGACGTTCCTGCTGGTCGGAGGCGTGTGGGCAGACCGCCTCCCTCGCCACCGCATCATGGTCTCGACCGACCTCGTGCGTGGCGCGTTGCACGCCTTCCTGGCCCTGCTGATCTTCGCCGACGCCCTGGAGATCTGGCATCTGGTCGCGATCGAGGTCTGCTTCGGCGCCGCGGAGGCGTTCTTCCGTCCGGCCTACAGCGGCCTCGTGCCGCAGACCGTCCCGGAGGAGCTGATCCAGGAGGCGAACGCGGCCAACGGCCTCACGCAGACGCTCGCCGAGTTCGCCGGCCCGGCGATCGCGACCGTGCTCGTGCTGACGCTCGGCACCGGCGCGGCGTTCGCGGTCGACGCCGCGACGTTCCTGGTCAGCGCTGCGCTCCTCGTGCTCGTGCACCCGCGGCCGCGGGGCGAGCCGGCCCCGCGCACGTCGCTGCTCGCTGAGGTCCGCGACGGCTGGCGCGAGGTACGCGCGCGCGCGTGGGTGTGGGTCACGATCGCCGTCTTCTCGGTCAACCTCGTGCTCTCCTACGCGCCCTACATCGTGCTCGGCCCCACCGTCGCGGGAGACCGCTACGGCGACCCCGCCCATTGGGGCTGGATCGCGGCGAGCGTCGGCGCGGGCACGGCCGCGGGCTCGCTGCTGGCACTGCGCTGGCGCCCGCGGCGGCCGCTGGTGGTGGGGATCGTCGTCAGCGTGCCGTTCAGCCTCCTGCTGGTGGCGCTGGCGCTCGGGACGCCGCTCGCGCTGGTCATCCCGGCGGCCGTCGGAGCGGGGATCGGGGTGGCGCTGTTCGGCGTGTGGTGGGAGACGGCGCTCGCGCAGCGGATCCCGCCCGCGGCGTTGAGCCGGGTCGCCTCCTACGACTGGATGGGCTCGCTCGCGCTGCTGCCGATCGGCTTCGTGCTGATCGGCGTGCTCGCCGACGAGCTGGGCGCGACGACGGTGATGGGCGCTTCGGGTGCGCTCGCGGCCGTCGTGGTGCTGCTCGCGCTCCTGCCGCGCGAGACGCGGCATCTGCACCGGATCGAGGACGGGCCGACCCCACCCCTTCACTCGGGCCTCACACCCGGTACATCCGGCGACGTTTCCTAGTTCGCCGTCATCTGAGGACCGGATCGTTGTGCCTGGCAAGGACGCAGGGAGCGTGGCCTGCATCCGCAGGCGAGCGAGTGAGGACGCCGCCAGGCGCGGCGAGGCGGTCCTCAGACGACGGTGAGGTTCTTCGGCAGCGTGTTGAGCCGCTCGCAGCCGTCGTCCGTCACGAGCACGAGGTCCTCGATGCGGACGCCGAGCTCGCCGGGCAGGTAGACGCCCGGCTCGACGGTGACGACGTGGCCGGCCGCGAGCGTGGCGCTAGACGTCTTCGACAGGCGTGGCGCCTCGTGGATCTCCAGGCCGACGCCGTGGCCGAGCCCGTGTCCGAAGTGCCCGCCGTGGCCGCCGCCCTCGATCACCGCGCGTGCCGCGGCGTCGGCGTCGCGCCCCGTGACGCCGGCCGCGACCGCGTCGAGGCCGGTCATCTGCGCGCGTAGGACGAGCTCGTACACCTCACGACCCTGCGCGTCCGGCTCCCCGCCGGCGGCGAACGTGCGCGTGCAGTCCGAGCAGTAGCCGTCGAGCTGCGCGCCCCAGTCGATCGTCACGAGGCTGCCGGCGGCGATCTCGACGTCGCGCGGGACGGCGTGCGGGAGGGCCCCGTGCGCGCCGTGCGCGACGATCGTGTCGAAGCTGGGGCGCTCGGCCCCCAGCCGACGCATCTCCGCCTCGAGCGCGAACGCGAACGCGCGCTCGGTGCGACCCGCGAGGCCGCCGGCGAGCGTCGTCAGCAGTGCCGCGTCCGCCAGCTCGGCGGCGGCGCGCACGCGCGCGACCTCGTCGGCGTCCTTGGTCGTCCGCAGCTGCTCGATCCCGCCGCCGGCCGGCACCAGCTCGACGCTCGCCGGCAGCGCCTCGCGCAGACGGTCGAACGTGCGGATCGACATGTGCTGGTCCTCGACGCCGAGCCGCAGGTCGCCCAGCGGCAGCGCGGCCAGCGCCTCGTCGAGCAGGTCGTTCTCGCCGACGCGCTGCTCGAAGCCCCGCACCTGCTCGCGCGCCTGCGTCACGTAGCGGAAGTCCGTCACGAAGCAGCGCAGGTCGTGCATGCCGACGAGCGCGACCCCGTTCGAGCCCGTGTAGCCGGTCAGGTAGCGGACGTTGACGAGGTTCGTCACGAGCAGTGCGTCGACCTCGCGCTCGTCGAGCAGCGCGACGAGGCGATCGGCGCGGGTCGCCGCGGTCGGCTCGATGCTCACGCGGCCGGCCCTCCGAGCTCCTCGCGCAGGCGAAGGAGCGCGTCGCGGTACCCGTCCAGGCCTCTGCCGGAGACGGTCGCGACGCACAGGTCGCGGATCACGGACAGGGCGCGCCACTCCTCGCGCTCCCCGACCGCCGACAGGTGCACCTCGACGGCCGGCAGCGCGGCGATCTCCAGCGCGTCGCGGATCGCGAACGAGTAGTGCGTCCACGCGCCGGGGTTGAGGATCAGCCCGTCGACCGTGTCCTCCAGGCGGTGAAGCTCCTCGACGAACTGGCCCTCGTGGTTGGTCTGGAAGAACTGGACCTGCAGGCCGAGCTCGTCGCCGAAGTCGGACACGCGCGCCTCCAACTGCATCAGCGTCAGCGTCCCGTAGTGGCCGGCCGGGCGACGACCGAGCTGGTCGAGGTTCACGCCGTGCATGACGGCGACGCGGTTGCGGGCGATCGGTGAGGCGCTCATGCGGCGCTCAGCTCCCGCACCGCCGCGCGCAGCTCGTCGTCCTCGATCTGGCAGCCCGGCCGCGCCTCGCCGGGCGCGTCGAGCAGCACGAACGGGACGGCCTCGCCGCTGCGACGCTTCTTGTCGCGCGCGGTCGCCACGAGCACCGCGTCGGGGTCGACGCCGCCGTCGAGCTGCGTCGGCAGCCCGCGCGCGGCGAGCAGCGCGGCGACTTCGGAGCGCAGGGCGTCCGTGCCGGACAGGCGCAGCGCGGCGAGCAGGCCGAGCCCGACTGCCTCACCGTGGCGGTAGCGCGCGTAGCCGGTCACCGTCTCGATCGCGTGGCCGACCGTGTGGCCGAGGTTCAGCACCTGGCGCAGGCCGGCGTCGCGCTCGTCCATCGCGACGACCGCGAGCTTCGTGCGCGCGCAGGCGAAGATCACGTCGATGTCCGGGTCGTCGCCGCGGCGCACGCGCTCCCACAGCTCGCCGCCGGCGATCAGCGCCGTCTTGAGCACCTCCGCGTAGCCGGCGGCCGCCTCCTCGGGCGGGAGGGTCGCGAGCGTGTCGACGTCGGCGACGACCGACGACGGCTGGTGGTAGGCGCCGACGTAGTTCTTGCCGTTCGGCAGGTCGACGCCGGTCTTGCCGCCGTAGGCGGAGTCGACCTGCGCGACGAGCGTCGTCGGTACCTGCACGATCGGCACGCCGCGCTGATAGGTCGCTGCGACGAAGCCCGCAAGGTCGCCGACGACGCCGCCGCCGAGCGCGACGAGATGGTCGCTCTGCGTCATGCCGCGGTCGCCGAGCTCTATCCAGACCCGTTCGGCGGTCGCGAGCGACTTGTGCTGCTCGCCGGCGGGGAACTCGATCGCCGTCGCCAGCTCGCCGAGCTGCTGCGCGTAGCGCGGACCGACCTGGTCGTCCGTGACGAGGAAGCCCTGCCCGGGGACCGGCGAGAGCGGGACGCCGAGCAGCCCGCGGCCGACGAAGACCGGGTAGTCGCCGGACGCGGAGGTCGCCCACAGCAGGCGCGTGCCGAGCGACGCGTCGCCGAGCGCGAGGATCGACGGCAGCGCGTCGTCGATGCGGTCGCGGCGATCGGCCGGCAGCACGACGTCGGCGGCGGCCATGTAGAGCGGGCGGCGGCGCACGTACAGGTCGCGGAAGTCCTGCGCGTCGCGCGCGAGCGGGCGGCCGCGGCCGGCGGCGCGTTCCCAGGCGACGTTCACGTCGACGTCGAGCAGGACGGTGATGTGGCGTCTCAGGGCGTCGCGGATCCGCTCAGAGTGCAGCGCGCCGCCGCCGAGCGAGTAGACGCCGCCCTGCGCGCGCTCGAGCATCTCCCCCACGAGCTCGGCCTCGACCTCGCGGAAGGCCGCCTCGCCCTGCTCGGCGAAGCAGCGGTCGATCGGCATGCCGATGTGCTCCGCTATGACCGCGTCGGCGTCGGTGACCTGGAGCCCGAACGCTCTCGCGAGGCGGCGCGCGGCGGTCGTCTTGCCGGCGCCCATGAAGCCCACGAACACGAGCGCCCGCCCGGCGGGCGCGCGCAACGGCCCGGCGGCTGTCAGCGGCGGGACCACCCGATCCGCTCCTCGTAGGCGCGGACGGCCTCGCGGACGTCGTCGATGTGGTCGCCGCCGAACTTGCGGCGGTAGGCGTCGGCGAGCACGTATGCGAGCATCGCTTCGCCGACGACGCCGGCGGCCGGCACGGTGCACGAGTCGGTGCGCTCGCGCAGCGCCTCGGCCGGCTGCTTCGTGTCGATGTCGACCGAGCGCAGCGGCTTCGTCAGCGTCGGGATCGGCTTCATCGCGACTCTCACGACGAGCGGCGTGCCGGTCGTCATGCCGCCCTCGAGGCCGCCGGCGTGGTTCGTCTCGCGGTAGAAGCCGCGCTCCTCGCTGTGGAAGATCTCGTCGTGCGCCTGCGAGCCGGGCACGCCCGCGACTGCGAAGCCGTCGCCGATCCCGACGCCCTTCATCGCCTGGATCGACATCATCGCCTGCGCGATGCGGCCGTCGAGCCGCTCCTCCCACGAGACGTGCGATCCAAGTCCGGGGACGACGCCGAACGCGATCACCTCGAAGATGCCGCCAAGCGACTCGTTCGCCTTGCGCAGTCTGTTGATCTCCTGCACCATCGCCGCGCTCGCCTCCGCGTCGAGGCAGCGCACGGGCGACTCGTCGACGTGGTCGAAGTCCTCGACGGCCAGCGGGCGCGTCAGGACCGGCGCGACGACGGACGTGATGCGCGTGACGTGCGAGCGGATCTCCACCCCGAGCGCGCGCAGGAACGCCTTCGCGAGTGCGCCGCCGGCGACCCGCGCGGCCGTCTCGCGGGCGCTCGCGCGCTCCAAGACGTTGCGCACGTCGTTCGTGCGGTACTTCCAGGTGCCGACGAGGTCGGCGTGGCCGGGGCGCGGCAGATGCACCTCGGGCACGTCCGCCTCGACCGGCCACGGGTTCATCCGCTCCTCCCAGTTGGAGAAGTCTCTGTTCGGGATCTGCAGCGCGATCGGGCCGCCGAGCGTGCGGCCGTGGCGGACGCCCGCCGTAACGTCCGCTCTGTCTCTCTCGATCTTCATCCGCCCGCCGCGCCCGTGGCCGAGCTGGCGGCGCGCCATGTCGCCGTTGATCGCGTCCTGGTCGAGCTCGAGGCCCGCGGGCAGCCCTTCGACGATGCAGGTGAGGCCGGGGCCGTGCGACTCGCCGGCGGTGATGAGGCGGAGTGCCATGAGGCCTACAGATTACGTGCGCGTCGGCCCGCACGCCGCGCCGACGGGCGCCTCATGGGAGCGGTGCGAGCGCGGGTGCGCTCGACGTCGCGCCGGCGGAGGCCTGCGGCACGGCGCGCGTCTCGCTCGCGCGGCCGACGTGCCCGAGCGGCGCATCGGCGCGAGAGCTGCGTGCGTAGGTCCCGCTGGCCTTGCCCTTCGAGGTCGTCTCGTGCACCTCGACATGGACCAGGTCGAGCTCGTACTGCGTGACGGTGCCGTCCTCCGCTCTCACGTCGAGGAAGGCGACGTCGTCCTGTCTCAGCTCGATCGCCTCGCACAGGCTCACCGACGGGGTGCAGCGGCCGTCGCCCTGGGCGTGCACGTCAGTCGACAGCATGAAGACGGCCGTCTCGTGGTCGCCGCGCATGCCGATGAAGATCACGATCGGGTTGGCGGCGTTCGGCAACGGCGTGAGCCGCGGCACGTCGCGGATCTCGCGCAACGGGCTGCCGGCGCGGCCGAAGCGGACGTCGATCGAGGCGTAGCGGTAGGTCTCCGGCGGCTGCTCCTCGCCGGCGCCGCCGCTGCCACCGGTTCCTCCGGTGCCGCCCGGAAGCTCGCCGCCACCACCGCCGCCGAACCTCGGCGGCAGCAGCACGATCAGGCCGCCGCTCCCCTCGCTCGACTGCTTCGGCACGTGCTGCTGACGGAACGGGTTCTTGAGACGGCCGCGCAGCGGGGCGCGCTCGACCTCCTCCGCGACGCTCACCACCGGCTCGCCCGGAGTCCGCAGGTCGGCCGCGGCAGCCACGGCGGCGACCGGCGGAGCGTCGGCGGCGGCCTCGGCGCCCGCGTCCGGCGTCGGCGACTTGGCCAGCACGAGCGGGACCGCCACGAGCGCGACGACGAGCACGAGCGCGACCGGCCACAGCCGCCGCTCGACCAGCTGTCCCCCCAGGTCGCGCACGGCTCTCATGGCATCACCGGGGTCGCGGTCGCGGCGGGTGCGGACACGCCGCCGCCGCTCGCCGTGTCGGCCGGCGGCGCGCCGGTGTCATCGCTCGCCGGGGTCGGCCCGCCGGCGCTCGCGCCGGCCGTCAGGCCCTGCGAGGCGGGCAGCAGGTACGAGGTGGAGGCGACGTTCGCCTGGATGCGCGGGAAGCCCTCCGGCGCGGCATTGAGGCCGATCCCGTCGATCGCGATGAAGCGCCCGCCGACGGCCAGCGTCTGCTGGCGCACGACGAGGAAGCGCTCGAGCCGACCGATGAAGCCGGAGAGGCGGAAGAAGTCGCCCTCGAAGGCGAAGCTGAACGGCATCGTCGGGAAGCCGGCCGTGCCGACCAGCGCGCCCGGCGGCAGCGTGGCGGTCGTCGCCTGGCTCGTCGACGCCCCGCCGGCGGCCGGCGGAGGAGGAGGCGCCGGCGCTGCGGCGCCCGAGCCCTGCCCGATCTTCAGCGAGCGGAAGTCGATCGCGCTCGCGTCGGCCGCCTGCTCGACCTGGACGAGCAGCGAGGCGACGTTGTCGTCCTCCGGCACGGCCGCGCCGAGCCGCGCGACGGTCGCGTAGTGGCGCCCGTACGCACGACGCGCCTGCGCACCTGCGGCGGCGTCGGCGAGCGCCTGCTCGAGCGCCGCGCGCTGCGTGTCGATCTGCGCCGACAGGTCGCTCGCCTCGCCGCGCATCGGCGACAGCACGAGGAACCAGCCAGCCGCGGCGAGCGCCGCGATCGCGAGCAGCAGCACCATCAGGCGGTCGCGCGTCGTCATCGCACGTCGCTCCCGTCCGAGCTGCCGATCGCGGCGGGCGTCGTGGTCGCAGAGGAGGCGCCGCTCGACGCCGGCTGGGCGGACGCGGCAGCCGCGCTCGGGTCGGCCGGCGCGGTGACGGTCGGCGGCGGCTCGAAGAAGACGACGATGCCGAACTGCGGGAAGGTCGCGTTGCCGTTGCGACAGTCCCCGCCGCCGCCGCCGCTGCTGCTGCCGCCGCTGTTGGTGCCGGCGGCGGCCTCGGCCTTCGTCGAGTCCGCCAGCGTCACGTGCACGACGCCCGTCATCAGGCGCAGCCGCGAGATGAGGCGCGCGACCTCTTCGTGGCCGACCGTGCAGCCGGTCAGCTCG
>DATHEP010000013.1:0-2240 GCA_035318525.1 Conexibacter sp. | reverse complement strand
CGTGGTGATGGCCGCAGCGCGCGCCCAACGCGCGGTCGACTGGATCAGGAACGCGCAGCCGGGCGAGGAGGAGTCGGCGGAGGAGGCGCGGGGCAGCGGGGTCGAGGGCGGAGATCGGTTGACCCCGCTGCAGCGGGCCCGGGCGCTGGGCGCTGCATGCGGGGCGGGGGGGTCCCGCCTGGAGTGGGAGGACGTCGCGGCAGGGGCGCTGTGGCTTTCCAGCGAGCAGCAGGCAGTGATGGTGGATGACCTGCGCGAGGTGGCGAAGTTCGCGTCGGGCATGGGGCGGTGCGTGTGCCGTGCGCTGGGGGACCGGGATGGGTCTGCGTCGTTGGTGGCGGCGCTCGACGCGGCGAGCGACGCCAGCGCGCAGGCGGCCGAGCGCCTCGCGGCCGCGTGCTCGGCGTTGCGGGGCGTGGGCTCGGGAGATGAAGGCGCGAACGCCGCACCCTCGTGGCGGGCGGGGGAGGCGGGCCGCGCGATCGCGCTTGCCAGCGAGCTCAGGGCGGACGCGGTGACGCTCGATTGGTGGAAGCTCGGCAAGGAGGTCTGCCGGGTCGACGTCGCCGGCCTGACGCACCTGGTGCGCGACGCGTGGGCGGCGTGTGGCCTCACGCGCCGGATCGTGCTTGCGTCCGAGGAAGCGCTGCGATGGTGGCACGCCGGTGCGGCGCAGGAAGCCGTGGCCGCGGCCTCGCTCCTGGCGGTCGCCGAGGAGCGGCTGGAGGAGGCGGTAGTGGCCCTGGCGGGGTAGGGGCACGGGGGGACCGCTGGGGTCGTTCTCGACCGATCGAAGCGAAGCAGGCCGGGCAGGGTCGCGCAAGGGCACTCGCAAGCTCGCACCCTTGCGCGACCCTGCCCAGCCAGCTCAGCCCCGCTCGTTCGAGAACGACCCCAGCGGTGGGTTGGTGGAGCGCGTCTATTGGGGCGCGCGGGAGCAGTGAGGAGAGCGAGTGAGCGAGAACGAGACGGTCGCGCTGCCGGAGCGCAGCGCGGCGACGGGCAGGCTCGTGTTGGAGGTGGATCCGGCCACGCTGGTGGTGGAGGCTGCCGACCGCGAGCGCGCGCTGGCGGCGACGCCGGACGATGGCGCCGACGCCATCCCGGTGACGGTCGTGGTGTGGCGTTCGGACGGCGGACAGCTCGTGGTCCGTGCGGGGGCGCGGCGCGTGCTGGAGGCCGTGGCGGCGGGCGAGCAGTCGCTGCGGGCCGAGGTGCAGACGGTGACGGTGACGGGGATGGAGCTGTTGGAGGTCGCGCCGGAGTTGCTGGTGATCGGCCTCAACACGCGTCGCACCGTGTCGTCGGACGAGCGCTTCGTGAGCGACGTGGCGGACCGGGGGGTGCAGCAGCCGATCGGCGTTCGGCTCGACGACTTCGGGCGGCTCGTCGTGCGCACGGGTCAGCGGCGAGCGCTGGCGGCGCTCGAGGCGAAGCTGTCGCGGGTGGCCGTGGTGGTGACGCCGGGCCGGGTGGACGAGGACAAGGAGGGCACGA
Organism: Conexibacter sp.; assembly: GCA_035318525.1. Lineage (GTDB taxonomy): Bacteria > Actinomycetota > Thermoleophilia > Solirubrobacterales > Solirubrobacteraceae > Conexibacter. The sequence goes on along the minus strand of DATHEP010000013.1, from coordinate 743 downwards.
TCGCGCGCGTGATCGAACAGCTCGCGGAGAACGAGCACCGCGCGGGCCTGCCGGAGACGGACGAGGTCGCCGCGACGCTCGAGCTCGTGGGTCTCGGCTTGTCAGGGGCGAGGATCGCCAAGTTGCGGCACCTGCCGCGCAGGCGAGTGGCGGCGACGATCGCGGTGGGGCAGTGCGACGCAGCGGCGGCGGCGCTCGGCGACGGGGTGTTAGACCTCATGCGCGCTCAGGTGCTGACGGAGTTCGCGGACGACGAGGCGGCCGTCGAGAGGCTGCTGGCGGCCGCGGCGCGGAGCGCGGGCAGCTTCGACCACGTCGCCCAGCGCCTGCGTGACGACCGGGAGCTGATGCGCCGACGGGAGGCGAAGGCCGCGGAACTGGCTGCGCAGGGTGTCCCGCTCGCGGAGGACCCGGATGACGCCCTGCGCCTGGACGCCCTGCGGGCCACGCCGGAGGCGAAGCGGTACAGCGGGCTTACGGCGGAGGCGCACGCGAAGTGCCCGGGGCACGCGTTTAAGTTCGGGTATGAGGACACGGTGGTGTACGTCTGCACCGACTTCCGGACGTACGGGCACGCGATGTCGGACGCGCCGGACGGCGAGGTGGTCGCGGCGGGGGCCGGCCCGCTGTCTGATGCGCAGCGGGCGGAGCGCCGCGTGACGCGCGAGAACAACCTCGCGATGGCGTCGGCGTCGAGGCTGCGGCTGGCCTGGATCCAGCGGTTCCTGCGCGGGAGCAAGCCG
>DATHEP010000012.1:0-3573 GCA_035318525.1 Conexibacter sp. | reverse complement strand
CGACGTCGAACGCGCCGCCAATGCCGCGGCGTTCTATTCGATGCAGAACGGCGGGCAGACGTGCATCTCGATCGAGCGCGTCTACGTCGAGGAGCCGATCTACGACGACTTCGTCGCGCGCGTGACCGAGAAGGTCCGCGGCCTGCGCCAGGGCCGCCCGACCGGCCCGGGCACCGTCGACATCGGCTCGATGATCTACCCGCCGCAGATCGACATCGTCGAGGCGCACGTGAGAGACGCCGTCGAGAAGGGCGCGCGCGTGCTCACCGGCGGCAAGCGGGGGAGCGGCCCCGGCGCCTTCTACGAGCCGACCGTGCTCGTCGACGTCGACCATTCGATGGCCTGCATGACCGAGGAGACCTTCGGCCCGACGCTGCCGATCATGAAGGTGCGCGACGACGAGGAGGCGCTCAAGCTCGCCAACGACTCGCCGTTCGGCCTGCAGGCGTCGGTGTGGACGAAGGACACGCACCGCGGCGAGCAGCTCGCGCGCCGCGTGCAGGCCGGCGCGGTCTGCGTCAACGACGCGCAGGTCAACTACACGACGCTCGAGCTGCCGATGGGCGGCTGGAAGACGTCAGGCCTCGGCTCGCGCCACGGCGCCGGCGGGATCCGCAAGTACACGAAGCAGCAGACGCTGCTCGTGACCCGCTTTGCCGGCAAGAAGGACCCGCACATGTTCCCGTACTCGGCGCGCAAGACCGGGCTGCTCAAGCGCCTGACGAAGCTCATGTACGGGCGCGGAAAGCGGGACTGAGCGGGCCCCGGCATCCCGCCCGGCGGCGTCCTCGCCGGTTCGCGTGCGAAGCACGCCACACCGGCTGCGTCCTTGCCTGGCGGGCGCCGGAACCCGCTCAGCGCCGCACGCACCGTGGAATCTCGAGTGCCCGCCAGTACGCGTCCTCCTGGACGGTGAGCGGCTCGAGCTCGTCGTCCAGGCGGCGGAAGGTGTCGATCACGTCGTCGCCGCTCGCGATCGCGCGTTCGTGTCTGGCGATCAGCGCGACCTCCTCGCCGGCGAGCTCGACGGCGCGGTCGTAGCGCTCGCGCAGGTCCTCCGGCGCCTTCAGCGCGGCCAGCCGTCTGGCGGCGACGCGCAGCTGTGCGATCCCCTCGGCGAGGAACGCGCCGCCCTCGCTCGGTCTTGCCGGCACGGCGATGCGGTCGGTCGCGGCGGCCGTTCTCGTGCAGATCGCGGTCGCCCGCGCACGCAGCTGCTCGGCGCTGAGGCTGTCGTCGCCGCAGGCGCCGAGCGCGATCGCGAGCAGCAGCGAGCAGATGACGAGGAGGAAGGCGACCGGCGTGCGGCGGGACATGCGGCGGCGGATGGTAGCCGGCGCTGCGGGCGCGTCGGCGCTACGCGGCCCCGTCCGCGAGCGGCACGCCCAGCAGCCGCTCCAGCTCGGGGATCGTGACGGCCGTGTCGACGTGGTGCACGGTCGCCATCCCCAGCTCCTGCGCCGGTGGCAGGTTGAACGGCAGGTCGTCGACGTAGACGCACCGCTCCGGCGCGACGCCGACGCGCTCCGCGCCGAGCCGGTACATCTCCGGCGCGGGCTTGCGCATCCCGACCTCGCCGGAGATCACGACGCCGTCGAACAGCTCCCCGAGCATCGCGCGGTCGTAGCGGCGCGTGCCCCACGAGTTCGACACGAGCCCCGTGCGGATTCCCGCCGCGCGCGCCGCGCCGACCGCGGCGAGCATCGCCGCGTCCGGGCCCACGCGCGCGAACAGGCGGTCGATCAGGCCGACGTGCGGGACGCCGAGCAAACCGCCGAGGCCCTCCTCGAAGGCGTGCTCCTCGACTCTGCCCTCCTCGAAGCCGATCAGCAGCGCGCGGAACTCCTCGTCGCCACGGAAGTGCTTCGCGAGCGTCTCCGGCGCGAGCCCCTCGTCCTCGCAGAAGGCGCCGAACGAAGTGAACAGGTTCGTGGTCAAGACGCCGCCCCAGTCGACCAGCAGGGCGGTGCGCGGCTCACTCGCCATGCGCCACCCGCCATGCGTGCTCGGCCAGCTCGGGGACGCCGCGGTCCAGGAGCTTGAAGAACGGGTCGTCGGTCGTGCCCGCGAGCAGCCGCTTGTAGGAGCCCTCGAGGAAGATCGCCGCCTTCCAGAGCGCGAGCGTCGCGTACCAGGCGACGTCTCCCATCGAGCGGCCTGAGCGCTCCTCGTAGCGCGCGATCAGCTCGGCGCGCGACGGGAATCCCGGCTGGGTCGTGACGGCGCCGAGCGAGAATATGGTGCCCCCGGGGTCGTCGGCCTGCGCGTAGGTGGCGGCGAGGTAGCCGACGTCGGCGAGCGGGTCGCCGATCGTCGCCAGCTCCCAGTCGAAGATCGACACGAGCCGCGCCGACCCGTCCCCGCCCACCCCGAACATCGTGTTGCCGAGCCGATAGTCGCCGTGCACGATCGTCGCCGGGCCGGACTCGGGCCGCTGCGCGGCGAGCCATGCCGTGACCTTGTCGAGCGTCGCGATCTCGCGCGTCTTGTTGTGCTCCCACAGCCCGCCGAAGCGGCGGAGCTGGCGCTCGAGGTAGCCGGTCGGCTTGCCGTAGCCCTCCAGGCCGCAGGCGCGCCAGTCGACGGCGTGCACCTCGACGAGCGCGTCGATCAGCTCCTCGACGATGCGCTCGCGCTGCTCGGGCGTGTCGAGCGCGGGCGGCACCTGCGTCGTGATCACGTCGCCCTCGACCTTCTCCATCACGTAGAAGGGCGCGCCGATGACGCTGTCGTCGGCGCAGGTCGCGAGCACGCGCGGCGTGCGCACGGCGACCGGCTCGACGGCCTGCAGCAGCTGCGCCTCGCGCAGCACGTCGTGAGCGCTCGGTGGCAGCGGGGGCCGCGGCGGTCGGCGCAGCACGAGCTCCGTCTTGCCGCGACGGATCAGGTAGGTGACGTTCGAATGGCCCTCGCCGAGTGGCTCGGCTTCGATCGGGCCGCCGCCGCCGAGCCCGTGCTCGTCCAGGAAGGCCGCGAGCGGGTCGCGGATCAGCAGTGGCGGCAGCTCCAGTTGCGCTGCCTCGGCGTGCGTGTCGACGATCGCGTTGCTCACCGTGGGAACGCTATGCGACGCGCGGGGTGGCAGGCGCCGGGTGGGGGACGGGCCCCGGCGCCTGCCGGGCCTTCGCTGCCGCCCTCCCTCAGGGGGCGGCGCGCGAAGCTGGTGTCAGGCCGCGCTGCGCAGTGGCTGCTCGCCGACGATCGCGTCGAAGCCGCCGAGCTCCAGCTCGGCGGTGTTGCCCACGAGGCCGACGACGCTCGCGCCGGTGGCGCGCTCGACGGCGGTCAGGAGCGTCGCGAGGCGGTCGCGGCGCGCGAGCGCCGATCGCCCGCTGCTCCAGCCCCAGTTGGGGTCGTGCGCTTCGATCAGCACCGTGACGCGCCTCGGGCGCCGCGCCGCGGCGGCAGCGACGAGCTCGTCGTCGCGGCCTTCCGGGCCTGCGATGAGGAGGATCTCTTTGTTCATCATGGCCGGCACTCTCCTTCCCTCCCGTAAAGCCGCCATAACGCAGGCGGAATACCTCCTTAAACCTGAGCGACGTCTGTTGGTTGCGCGCCGAACCGTCCTTTCTT
>DATHEP010000011.1:0-11647 GCA_035318525.1 Conexibacter sp. | reverse complement strand
CGCCCGTAGGTGGCACCGGAATTGAGCGGCGCGTACACATGAAGCCCCCCCGACCCCGACACCTTGGCCAGGGTCTCGAGGCCGAGCTCCCGCAGCATTCCGCGGATCCACACGCCCACCTGGCAGCAGTCCACGATGTCGGCCGGCTCGCCGGGGTCGAGGTCGAACACCATCGCGGTCGGGCGCTCGATCGGCACCGCGCGCGACAGCGAGGTGTGCAGCTCGAGCGCCGCGAGGTTGCCGAGCCAGACGAGCGTCGGCAGGTCGTCGCAGACGCAGAACTCGACGACCTTCTCCGACAGCGGCACCGGCGCGACCGCGACCCACTCCGGCCGGTGCGAGGGGCACTGCTTCTCGAAGAAGCTCTTGTCCTCGACGCCGTTGGGGAAGCGCACGCGCGTGAGCGGCCGGCTCTCGAGGTGGGCGAGGATCGCCGGCGCGATCGCGGTGTAGTACTCGATGACGTCGCGCTTGGTGAAGCCGGCCTTGGGATAGAGGACCTTGTCGAGGTTCGTGAGCTTGAGCGTGCGGCCCCCGATCTCCACCTCGACGCCCCCGCGGACTCTGCGACCCGCGGCGACGAGCGTGGCGACGGTCGTCAGTGCGGCGGATCCGGCGGCCTCGCGCTCCGGCGGCGGCTCCATGCGCTCGCGCACGACCTCGGCTGCGGGCTTGTCGTCGCGCAAGCCCTCGTATCGCGGGTGACGCAGGCGGCCGTCTCTCGTCCACTCGCCGAACTCGACCTCGCACACGAGCCGCGGCTCGACGAAGTGTGCGCCTCTCGCCGGCTGGCGCCCCGTGAAGGGGGATCTTCTGCGGACCAGCGGCTTCAGCAGCCCGGCGAGCCGCTCGAGCTCGGCGTCGTCGAATCCGGTGCCCACTCGCCCGGCGTAGCGCAGCGTGCCGTCCTCGTGGTGCACGCCCAGCTCGAGCGCGCCGAGTCGCTTGGCGCGCGCTCTTCTGCCTTCCGTCCAGCCGCCGATCACGAGCTCCTGGCGGCGGGAGTGCTTGACCTTCAGCCAGCTGCCGTCGCGCCTGCCGGGGGTGTAGCGCGAGTCCAGGCGCTTGGCGAGCACGCCCTCCAGGCTTTGCTTTCCCGTGGCCGCGAGCAGCGCGCTGCCTGCTCCCTCGTGATGGGCCGGCGCGCGCCAGCGCTCGCCGTCGAGCTCGAGCGCGGCGAGCCGCTCGCGCCGCTCTTTGTAGGGCAAGTCGGTGAGCGGATGGCCGTCGAGCCACAGCAGGTCGAAGATCACATAGGTGACGGGCGCCTCCGCCGCGCGCCGGCGGACGGCCGTCTCGCCGCGCAGGTGGATCCGCGGCTGCAGCGCCTGGAAGCTCGGACGGCCCTGCTCGTCGAACGCGACGATCTCGCCGTCCAGCATCGCCGCGTGCGAGCCGAGCGCCCGGTTGAGGCCGCGCAGCTCCGGATAGGCGGCCGTCACGTCGTTGCCGTTGCGCGTGATCAGGCGGATGCGGCCCGGCTCGGAGCGGGCGAGCGCGCGGACGCCGTCCCACTTGACCTCGAACCCCCAGCGCGCCTCGTCCGGGGGCATCGTCGAGAGCCGCGCGAGCATCGGCTCGACGAAGTCCGGCATCTCGGCGGCTCCGGGGTCGGCGGGCGGGTCCATGCGGTGGATCATCCAGTCCTTCTCGGCTCTGCCGGCGTGGAAGAGCGCGTAGCGGCCCTGCAGCCGCTCGCCGTCGAAGGCGACGACGACCTTGCGCGGCTCCCACTTCTCGGCCGTGTAGGTGCCGCTGTCCCACACCTTCACCTCGCCGGCGCCGTAGCTGCCTTGCGGGATCGTCCCTCTGAAGTCGATGTAGTCGAGCGGGTGGTCCTCGACATGGACCGCCTTGCGGTTGTGTCTCGGGTCCTCGGGGATCCCGTTCGGGATCGCCCACGAGACGAGGACGCCGTCGCGCTCGAGCCGCAGGTCCCAGTGGAGACGGCGGGCGTGGTGCTCGTGCACGACGAAACGACCGCCTGGCGCGGCGCTGGCGTCCGGGCCCCGGGCGGCGCCGCCGCCGCTGGGCTCCGGCGTCTCCTCGAAGCGGCGCTTTTGGCGATACTCAGCGAGCGTGCGGGGCATGGCACCGCAATACCCGCGACGCCGCCTTTGGGATCGCCCCCTCGCGGGAAGCCTGCGGGAGCGTGAGCGACGGAGCGGCGGCGGACGGTGAGGTCAACTTCGGGCGATCGCTCTCGGCCGCACGCTCGCGATGCTCCTGCGCGTCCGCCCGCTCGCTGAAGCGTTCGTCGAGCTGGGCGATCAGCTCGACGGCATCACCGGTCATCGGCGTGCCGTCCTCGAGCACGGGCACAGAGATCTCGTCGCTGCGCGTCTTGCGATGCAGCTCCTCCCGGTCGACCCGGTCGGCCGGTACGGGCCGCGCGACGAACGACACGCCCAGCTCGGTGAGGCGCTGGCGCACGCGAGCGGAGTGCGGGCACCACTCGGTCTGGACGAAGGGCGGTACCCCAGTGGCGCCGCTAGGACTCGAACCTAGGACCAACGGATTATGAGTCCGCTGCTCTAACCAACTGAGCTACGGCGCCGTAGCGGATCCGACGCTACCAGAGCCGGCCGGGCCTGGTGGGGTCGAACCGCGACCTTGAACATGGGTCAAGGTCTACCGTCATCGCATGACCTCCGGCACTCCGCTTCCCGTCTCCAGCTCGAACCTGACCGCCCGGACGTTCGCGCCCGCCAGCCGCCAGACGATCGCGCTCGAGGCAGCGCTCCGGCGCACGTGGATCCCGATCGCGCGGAACTGGCGGATGACGCCGCGCGGCGTGCGCATGCTCCAGCGCGTGACCGAGCCGCCGCAGCGTCGCGTGCCCGTCCTCCGCGGCAGCGTCGTCGAGCACACGCGGGTCGCCGGCGTCCCGGCCGAGTGGGTGCGAGGGCCGCGGGCGCTCCCCGCGGCCGTGCACGACCCCGAGCAGCCGGTCGTCCTGTATCTCCACGGCGGCGGGTACGTGTTCGGCTCGCCGCGCACGCACCGCAACCTCGTCTCGCGCATCTCGCACGTGAGCGGCCTGCCGGCGCTCTCGCTCGACTACCGCCTGCCGCCGGTCGCGACGCTTCCGGCGCCGATCGAGGACGGCCTCGCCGCCTATCGCGCACTGCTCGACGAGGGCCGCGCACCGGAGCGGATCGTCGTCGTGGGCGACTCCGCGGGCGGCCACCTCGCGCTCGCGCTCGCGCTGCACGCGGTCGAGGCCGGACTCCCCCGCCCCGCCGCGCTCGTGCTGCTGTCGCCCTGGAACGACCTCTCGCTGTCCGGCGCCTCGATGGAGCGCAACGCGCTGCGCGACCCGTTCCTGCCGCCGATCGCGCTGCGCCGCGCCGCCCGCATCGCGCTCGCCGGGGCCGACCCGTCCGACTGGCGCTCATCACCCGTCTTCGCGCCCGAGGAGCTCCTGCGCCAGCTCCCGCCGACCCTGATCCAGGTCGGCTCGACCGAGGTCCTGCTCGACGACGCCGTGCGCACCGCGCAGCGCATCGCCGACGCCGGCGTGACGGTCGAGCTCCAGACATACGAGCGTCAGCCGCACGTCGTGCCGCTGTGGAACGGCACGCCGGCGGCGCGCACGGCACTGCGTGAGCTCGGCGGCTTCATGGACGCGGCGCTCACCGCAGGCGGCGTCGAGGCGCCGGCACCGCCCAGCGCCGAGGACGCCGAGGCCGCAGCCTCGCGAGAGATGACGAGCGCGTAGGCCCCGCTCAGCGCGTCAGTGCGTCAGCAAGCGCAGGCGTCGGCGCGAGCGCGGCACGCACCGTCCGCCCGTCGCCGCCGATCCGCACTGATCCGGCCGACGAGTCCGGCAGCGCGTCGATCCAGCGTCTCAGCGCGGCCACGAGCCGCCGCGCCTGCCGCGTCGTCTCCATCCGCAGCGCGAGCTGCAGCGCGTCGCGGCTGCGGCACGGCGCCGCGCAGCCGGAAGCCGGCAGCGGTCCCCGGCGCCAGAGGGCGTAGCGGCCGCCGCTCCAGCCGGCCGTCAGCCGACGGGCGCCGAGCGGGCCGCTCTCCGCCGTGAGCAATGCCGCGACGTCCTCGGCGCCGAGCGTCGAGCCGGCCAGCCGCCGCCAGCCGCCGGCCGCGCGCAGCGCCCCCGTCCCGCCCAGGGCGATGGGCTCCGGCGCCCGCGCCCGCAGCCAGCGGTCGGGGTCGAGGATCTCGGCGCTCGTGACCGGCGGGCGGTCGCGCAGTGCGACGTCCACGAGCCGCCAGTCGCCGCCCGCCGCGTCGCGCAGCGAGCCCGCGAACCCCTCGCCCTGGATGTAGGGGAAGACGAGGGAGCGGATCACATAGGCCGGCAGCGGCGTCGAGCCGGTGACCTGTGTGAGGCCCTCGAGCGCATCGCCGACCGGCGTCGCGCTCGGCCAGCGCTCTGCGTAGTCCTGCATCACGAGCGTGGCAGTCCCCTCGGCGAGCGCCTGCTCGGCGGTCGCGCGGTCGTCGTCCGGGCCGTCGCCGAAGCGCTCGAGGTCGAAGTGCTGGTCCTCCAGCGCGTGCGTCAGCTCGTGCGCGAGCGTGACGTCGTCGACGCCCACGCCGCGCACGAGCGCGAGCCGTCCGCGCCGCGGCTCGTAGAAGCCGGCGACCTGCTCGGCGAAGACGAGCGACGTGACCCGCCGCATGCTCGTCTCCGGCGGCAGCAGGCCGAGCAGCTTCAGCAGCTCCTCCTCGGCACGCTGCTCGGACGCCGCCTCGGTGCGCGCCATCTCTGCCAGCCCGACGCGCCGCGCCTCGGCCGGTGAGACGACCTCGACGCCGACCGGGTGGCGGAAGCGCAGCCCGCGCAGCCGCTCGATGCGGCCCGCGATGCGGTCGATCCGCTCGCGTGAGACCGTCGCTCCGCGCGTGTTCCCGACAGCGTCGCCTCTCTCAGAGCCGCCTCCGCCCGCGAGCGCCCCCACGGCGACCAGCAGCACCAGCACGGTCAGGATCACGAGCTCCGGGGTGCGGTCGCTCAGGCTCATCGTCGCGGATCCATCCCGGGCAACCGGCGAGTCGGACCGGGGGCGGCTGATTGGATGTGCGGCACCACGGCGGACATCGACAGGAGACACAGCATGGCGCAACGGGCGGCGATCGTGACGGGGGCATCGAGCGGGATCGGGCTGGCGATCGCGCGCATGCTCGGCGAGGAGGGCTACGCGCTGACGGTCGCGGCGCGCCGTCCCGAGAAGCTGGCCGAGGCCGCCGCGGGCCTGCGTGAGGACGGCTACGAGGTGCTCGACGTGCCGGCGACGCTGTCCGAGGAGGACGGCGTCAAGGCGGTCGTCGCCGCCCACCGCGAGCGCTACGGCCGGCTCGACGTGCTCGTCAACAACGCCGGCGTCGGCTTCGGCGCGCCGGTCGCGGAGATCCAGACGAAGCGCCTCGACATGCAGCTCGACGTGAACCTGCGCTCCTATGTCCTCTTCTACCGCGAGTGCGTCGACCTGCTGCGCGCCGCGGCGCAGGAGCACGGCGCGGCCCAGGTCGTCAACACGTCGTCGATCTCCGGCAAGCGCGGCCAGGCGTGGCTGTCGGTCTACTCGGCGACGAAGGCGGGCGTCGTCGGCTGGACGGAGGCGATGAACAAGGAGCTGGCGCCCGAGGGGATCAAGTCGTGCGCGCTCTGCCCCGCGTTCGTCGACACGCCGATGACCGACTTCGCGAAGGCCAACGGGGTTGCGGCGGACGCGATGATCACGACGCAGGACATCGCCGAGTCGGTGCGCGTGCTGCTGAAGGTCTCCCCCGCCTGCCTCATCCCAGAGATCATCTTCGAGCGACCAGGAGACGCGCTGTGAAACTTGGAGTCCACATCGGCTACTGGGGCCTCGGCCTGACCGCCGATCAGCAGCTCGAGATCGTGCAGGAGGCCGAGCGGATCGGCTACGACTCCGTGTGGGCCGCCGAGGCGTACGGCTCCGACACGGCGACGGTGCTCGCTTGGCTCGCGGCCGGCACGAGCAGAATCGGACTCGGCTCGGCGATCTTCCAGATCCCCGGCCGCAGCGCCGCGATGACGGCGATGACCGCCGCGACGATCGACCAGCTCTCGAACGGCCGCATGCGCTGCGGGATCGGCGCCTCCGGCCCCCAGGTCGCCGAGGGCTGGCACGGACAGCGCTACGGGAGAATGCTCCAGCGCACGCGCGAGTACGTCGCGGTCGTGCGGATGGCGCTCTCTCGCGAGCGCGTCGAGTTCAAGGGCGAGACGCTCGAGCTGCCGCTGCCCGACGGCCCCGGCCGCTCGCTGAAGCTGACGATCGCCCCCGTGCAGGAGCGGATCCCGATCTACCTCGCGGCGATCGGCCCGAAGAACACGGCGCTCGCGGGCGAGATCGCCGACGGCTGGATCCCGACGCTGTTCGCGCCCGAGCACGTGGCCGAGTTCCGCACGTACCTGCAGGAGGGCGCCGACCGCGCCGGCAAGACGCTCGACGGCTTCGACATCGCGCCGACCGTCAACGTGCTCGTGACCGACGACCTCGCGAGCGGGCGCGACGCGATGCGCCCCTACCTCGCGCTCTACATCGGCGGGATGGGCTCGCGCAGACAGAACTTCTACAACCGCCTTGCCGTCCGCTACGGCTTCGAGGACGCAGCGAAGACGGTCCAGGACCTGTACCTCGACGGCAAGCGCGACGAGGCCGGGGCCGCGCTGCCGGACGAGTTGATTGACCTCGTGACGCTGTGCGGGCCGCGCGAGCACGTGCGCGAGCGGCTCGGCGTCTACCGCGACGCCGGCGTCGGCACGCTGATGGTCACGCCGATGGCGTGGACGGCACAGGAGCGCCTGTCGCAGCTGCGACTCGTGGCGGAGCTGGCAGCGGCATAGGAGAGCCGAGCACGCCGAGCACCGCGTCGACGACGCGCGGGTCGAGCTGCGTGCCGGCGACGCGCCGCAGCTCCGCATGCGCCGCCGCGGCGGCGCGCGCCGGGCGCCACGGCCGCGGCGAGGTGATCGAGACGAAGGCGTCGCAGGCGAGCAGGACGCGGGAGGCCAGCGGGATGTCCTCGCCGGCGATCCCGTCCGGGTAGCCGGTGCCGTCGTAGCGCTCGTGCTCGTGGCGGACGATCGGGGCGGCCTCGCTCAGCAGCGGCAGCCCGCGCAGCATCCGCTCGCCGATCAGCGCGTGCTCGCGCAGCACCGCGCGCTCCTCGTCGCGCAGCTCGCCGGGATGCGACAGCAGCACGGACGGGACACCGACCGTGCCGACGTCGTGGAACAGCGCCGCGAGGTAGAGCGCGCGCAGGTCGGCGTCGCTGAGACCGAGCGCGCGACCCGCCTGCCAGGCGAGCTCGGCGATCCGCCACGACTCCGTCCCAGCCGCGGCGGCATTGCCGACGGCCACGCGGTACAGCTCGCCGAAGCCGGCATCGCGCAGGCGGTCGAGCAGGCGCCGGCAGGTGAGCGCGCGCCCGAGCTGCTCGGCGATCGCCTCAGCCAGCGCCCGCTCCGACAAGCCGTACGCGTGCGGCCGGTCCGACGCGATCGTCAGGTAGCCCCAGGTGCGCGCCTCGTCGCGGATCGCGACCGCCAGCTCGCAACGCACGCGCGCGCCGTCGACCCAGCGTCGCTCGACTTCCTGCTCGACCACGGCCGGGCCGGCCGCCGCGAGCGCGCGCTGAGCGATCGGAAGCCGTGCCAGCTCGGAGATCGCATCGGTCGCGTCGTCGCCCGAGCTGAGCGCGGCGAGGCGCACGTCGCCGTCCGCGCCGACGCAGGCGACTGCCGCGCCGACCGTGTCGAACGCGCCGGCGAGGAACGCCACCGTCGTCTCCGCCAGCGCGCGCTCGTCGCGCGCACCGGGGAGGGCGCGCGCGAGGCCAGCCAGCAGCGCCAGGCGGTTCGTCGCGTTGGCGAGGCTTCCGTCCGCCCGAGAGCGCTCGCGTCCGGCCGCGGCGCGTGCGTGCCCGGCGTCGTGCAGCGCGCTCCCGTTCTCCTTCTTCGTCTGGCGCAGCGCGGCGTCGGCGCGCAGGATCAGCTCGTCGACGCTGCGTGCCGGCTCCCCGAACGTCGCCCAGCCGACGCCCGTGCCGAGTCGCCGCTCGCCGTTCGCGCCGAACGGGATCTCGGCGATCGCCTGCGCAAGGCGCTCGCTCAGCTCGTGCGCCTCTTGCGCCCCAGCCCGCACCGCGATCACGGCGAACTCGTCGCCACCCTGCCGGCAGCAGACGTCCTCCTCGCGCAGCGCGTCGCGCAGCGCGATCGCCACGAGCCGCAGCGCGTCGTCGCCAGCGAGGTGGCCGAGCTCGTCGTTGATCGCCTTGAAGCCGTCGAGGTCGAGCAGCACGAGCGAGAAGGGGTCCTCGTAGCGCCGCGAGCGCGCGACCTCGGCCGTCAGCTGCCGCATGAACATGCGGTAGTTGCCGAGGCCCGTGAGGTCGTCCAGCTCCGCCATCCGCAGCGCCTCGGCCTCGCGGTGAGCGAGCTGGTCGTGCTCGCGTCGCAGCGTCACAAGCGCCCAGCCGAGCACGGCGCCAGCGAGCAGCGCGACGGCACCGATCGCGATCCCGAGCGCCGAGACGACCTTGTCTTCGCCGCCGACGATCGCGAGCGCGACGAGCGCGAGGACGGCCGCCACCAGCGTGCCTGCCGCGACGAGCGTCAGCGCCGAGCGCGTGCGCGAGCGGTCGGCGCCGAGCGACGGTGTGGCGCCGTATGCTCGCGGCCGGTCACGGCCGTGTGAGGCGTGCGTGTCGTCGATCCGTGTTCGTGATCTCATCCGACGTCCATGCCGAAGGTCCTCAAACCTCATCAAAGCTACCAAGACCTCGCGCCGCCTCCGGCAGCGAGGGGCCGATCGTTGCGCCTGTTTCTCGGCGCGTTCGGCGATCCCGGCCATGCCTTCCCGATGCTGGCGCTCGGGTCCGCGCTTGTACGGCGGGGCCACGCGGTCACGTTCGAGACGTGGGAGCAGTGGCGTCCGCACGTGGTCGCGGCCGGCATGAGCTTCGTCCCCGCGCCGGAGTATCCCGTCTTCCCCACGCGCGAGGCGCCACTCAAGCCGTACGAGGCGGTGGTGCGGGCGGCGACCGACACCCGTCCGCACGTCGCCGCGCTGCGGCCGCACGCGGTGGTGGCGGACATCCTGACGCTCGGGCCGGCGCTGGCGGGCGAGCTGGAGGAGGTCCCGGTCGCGACGCTGATCCCGCACGTCCACCCCCACATGCCGCCCGGCACACCGCCCTACTCGTTCGGGGCGCAGTTGCCGCGCACCGCGCTCGGGCGGCGCTTCTGGAGCGCCTTCGACCCGCTCGTGCTGCGCGGGCTGGAGCACGGCAAGCGGGACCTCGACGGCGCGCGCAGGCGGCTCGGGCTGCCACCGATCGAGTACGTCCACGGCGGATTGAGCAGACGGCTGTGCATGGTCGGGACGTTCCCGCAGCTCGAGTACCCGCGCGACTGGCCGCCGGAGACGCACGTCGTCGGGCCGCTGCTGTGGGAGCCGCCCTACGAGGACGTCGAGCCGCCGCCGGGCGACGATCCGCTCGTGCTGGTCGCGCCCTCAACAGCACAGGACCGCCACCACCGGCTGCTGCGCGTGTCGCTGGAGGGGCTGCGCGACGAGCCCGTGCGCGTGCTGGCGACGTGGAACCGGCGTCCGCTGGACAGGCACGTCGTCGTCGGCCCGAACACGCGCTTCGTCGAATGGATCTCCTACGCGCGCACGATGCCGCGGTGCGCGGTCGTCGTCTGCCACGTCGGCCATGGGACGATGGTGCGGGCGCTCGCCTCCGGCGCGGTCGTCGTCGGCTGCCCGGCGGCGGGCGACATGGCCGAGAACGCGGCGCGGCTGGAGTGGGCCGGCGCGGGCGTGCGGCTGCCGTGGCGCTTCGCGACCCCGCGCGGCGTGCGGCTGGCGGTGCGGCGCGCGCTCGCGGAGCCGGCGTACGCGGCGCGGGCGCACGAGCTGGCAGCGTGGGCGCGCGAGCATGACGGCGCCGAGCGAGCGGCGACGCTGGTCGAGCGGCTGGCGGCCGGGTGCGAGCCGGTGGCGCCCAGCCTGGCACCGCTCGCACCGGCGCCGCCGCCGCGCGCCGGGTAGCCTCGCGCACGATGGCGGACGCCTCCCACTCCCCGCTCCTCGCGCCCCTGCTGCGCGGGCCACGGGTCACGCTGCGGCCGATGACCGACGACGACGTGCCGGCGCTCGTCGCCATGCTGAACGAGCCGGAGGTCGCACGCTGGTGGGGCAAGAACGACGCCGCGGACGTCCGCGAGGAGCTGGCCGAGGCGCCGTCGTACGCGATCCTGGTCGACGACGACGCCGTCGTCGGCTGGCTGCAGGTGCACGAGGAGGCCGAGCCGCAGTACCCGAGCGTGTCGTTCGACATCGCGCTGAGAAGCGCGCTGCACGGGCAGGGCTACGGCCCCGAGGCGCTGCGGCTCGCGATCCGGCACCAGATCGAGCGCGGCCACCACCGCTTCATGATCGATCCGGCGCTGGAGAACGAGCGCGCGATCCGCGCCTACGAGGCGGTCGGCTTCAGGCGGGTCGGCGTGCTGCGCGAGTACGAGATGGCGCCCGACGGCCGCCGGCGCGACGGGCTGATGATGGACCTGCTGGCGCGCGAGCTGGTGGAGTAGGGGACTGCCCTGCGCCGCTAGGCCGCCGCCCCGCTCCCGCTGGCCGGGTGCGCCTTCGCCCAGGCGACGATGTTCTTCGAGTCCTGGATCACCTCGCCGTCGTCGAGCACGAGCGCCGGCACCCACGACTTGCCGGTCAGGCGCTTGACCTCCTTGCGGCCGCTCGTGAGGTCGGGCAGCGGGGCGAGGCCGTAGGCCTTGACGACCTCCGGCTGGTGGCCGGCGTCCTTCAGCGCGTGGTATGCGTTGCCGCAGGGATGGCCGCCGGGTCGCACCGGGTTCTTGAAGGTGCCCCAGCAGACGTAGAGCTTCATCTCGGATCCTCTCGCGTCGGGTGCGGCGAGGATAGGTCCGCGGCGGTTCGGGCGCGCCGGCTCGACTCCGCTGCCGCTACCATGCCCTGCGCGGTCCCCGGTAGCTCAATTGGCAGAGCATTCGGCTGTTAACCGAAGGGTTGTTGGTTCGAGTCCAACCCGGGGAGCTGGTGGCCTGGCTCTGCGTCAGGGGCGCCAGGTCCTCCAGGGGTGCCAGACGTGCTCTACCAGGGCCTCCGCGGCGTCGCTGACGCTTCTTACGAGCGCACGCGAGATCGAGCCGTCCTCGGGGACCCCGCTCGTCTCGAACCCCGCCTCGCTCTCGGACCTGGCTTGCTCGCAGAGCTCGATGTAGCGGTCCGTGAGCTCACGTCGCGCGCCGGCGACGAGCGCGGCGCTCCGCAGTGCGATCACGGCGTTCAGGAACTGGTCCCGCTCGATGTGGCCCCAGCGGCTTCGCTCGACCGCTGCGATCGCCCTCAGGACCTCGGCGCGGGACTGCCGGCGGTCGAGCCGCTGGGTCACGAGCGGGGCGACGATCGAGCTGACGATCGCGCCTCCCAGCGCACCCCCGATCAGCTCTGAGACGTCCAGCGGCACCGGAACCAACCCTAGGAGACCTGCGTCGCCGACCGCCGCAGTCCCGATCGACGCGACGCTGCGAACGCGCTGGGATGATTGGCGACGCCGGTCCCACTCGACTCCGGCAATCGCGACATGACCGCCGAATCCTCAG
>DATHEP010000010.1:0-7232 GCA_035318525.1 Conexibacter sp. | reverse complement strand
CGCGCAGCGCGGCCCACGCCTTCGCGCCGAACGCCAGAGCCGCCTCCGCCCACGCCGCGGCCGGCTGCTGCTCGCCGAGCGTCAACAGCGCAACCGCAAGCCGCCCGTGCTGCCGACTCCGCCAGGCGAACGCGCGCGACGCGACGGCCTCCAGCTCGCCGTCCGGCAGCGCCGCCTGCACCGCCGCCACGAGCGACTCGCCCCGCAGCGGGAACGCCTGCGCAAGCCGCTGACAGCGGTTCAGCAGGTCCTCGGGGATCCGGCCCGCGGCGCGCGCTCCGGCCGCACCGAGCCGCCGCAGCGCCGCATGGTCCTCAGCGACCTCGCGCGTCGAGCGCAGCCGCACCTCGATGCGGCGCCCGTCGGCGAACAGCACGGTCGGTGTCCCCGCGTACGTCTCGTCGCTGTCGTCGAGCAACAGGAAGTCGACGTCGGAGGTGACGTTGCCGAAGCCTTCTGCGATCGACCCCTCCAGCACCGCCGCGCACCCGTCAGGCACCCGCATGCGTTCGAGCGCAAGGTCGAGCAGCTCCTGCAGGCGCGCCTCGCCGACGACCAGCTCGCGCGCGTCCGATCTCCCCCGGACCGACACCGCCCCAGCATACGCACCAAAGTGCGGTGCATGGGGCGGTGGGGCCGGTATGGTGGGCACGGGATGGGACGGGTGCTGCTCACCGGCGCCTCTGGTGCGATCGGGGCGGAGGTCGCTGCGCTGCTCGCGGGCGGCGGCGATCGCGTGCTGGCGCTGCTCCACCGCGAGCGGCGGATCGTCCGCAACGACCGGCGCCCGCTTGCAATCGGCCCGAGCGCCCGGGTTGAGCCGCTCGCCGGCGACATCGCCCAGCCGCGCCTCGGCTTGGCACAAGCGGAGTGGGAGCGCCTGCGCTCCTCGGTCGACGTGATCGTCCACAGCGCCGCGGTCACTGAATTCGGGCGGCCGGAGGCGATCTACCGCGCAGTCAACGTCGAGGGCACGCGCAACGTGCTCGACCTGGCGACCGCCGGCCCGCGGCCGATCCCGCTCGTGCACGTCTCGACGGCGTACGTGTGCGGGGACCGGCACGGCATCGTGCGCGAGGACGAGCTGTCGGTCGGCCAGTCGTTCGCGAACGGCTACGAGCGGAGCAAGCACGACGCAGAGCTGCTCGTGCGGGCGGCGATGGAGCGCGGGCTGCCCGCCGTGATCGCGCGGCCGAGCATCGTCGTCGGGTCGTCACGCTCCGGCGTCACGCGTGAGCTCAAGAACTTCTACATGTTCGTGAAGCTGCTCGTGGAAGGACGCCTGAGCGTCGTTCCGGCGAGCTACGACGCGCTGCTCGACTTCGTCCCCGTCGACTACGTGGCGGAGGCGATCGCCGACGTCGCGCGGCACGTCGACCAGGCGGACGGCAGCACGCTGCACCTCGTCGGCGCCGTGCCGTTGACGCTGCGCGAGATCGGCGACGTGCTCGCCGAGTACCCGTCGTTCGTCATCCCGCGCTTCGTGCCGCCGCCGAGCTTCGACGAGACGCGCCTCAGCTCGCTCGAGCGGCGCTACCACCAGCGTGTCGCCCACCTCTTCACGCCGTACCTGACGCGCCACGTCGTCTTCTCGGCCGAGCAGGCCCGGCGCGTCACCGGCGTGCGCCAGGCGGCGTCAGGCAAGCCGCTGTTGCGTCGGCTGATCGACTACGCCCTGCGCGTGGGCTACATCGGCGCGCCGGCGCGGCCGATCGACGAGGTGCTGGCGTCGCTCGCCGCTCAGCCGGCGAGCTGATCGAGCAGCGCGACGGCGATCCGCTCGACGTCGGCGAGCGTCTCCGCTCTGAACGACTCGGGGTCGGCCACCTCGACGTCGAAGCGCTCCTCGAGCGCGATGCCCAGCTCCACGAGCCGCAGCGAGTCGTAGCCGAGGTCCTCGACGAGCCGCGTCTCGGGCGTCGGCTGCGCGACCGCGCGCGGCGCCATCGCCACGACGATGCGAACCGCCTCCGCCCGAACCGCCTCGACGCCCCCCGCTCCCATGCGATCGACCCTACCAACGCCCGGCTCAGGCGAAGCCCGTCTTCGTCTCGTCGAAGCGCATCCGCCACGCGGCGACGAGCGCCAGCGCGAGCGCGCACCCGACGAGCACCGCGGCCGCCGCCGCCGCGCGGCCCGTCCCCCCGAGGATCGCTGCGCGGTAGCCGCGCATCGCCCACCAGCTCGGCACCGCCGGGCCGATCGTCTGCGCCCAGCCCGGGAGCAGGGTCGCGGGCACGAGCGCCCCGCCGAGGCACGACAGCACGAGCGTGCCGAGGTAGGCGATCGCGTTCGCCTGCATGACCGTGCGGCAGACGGCGGTCACGGCCAGCCCGGCGGCGACGACGAACAGGCCGAAGGCGGCGCCGACGAGCACGACGCCCGCCCACGAGCCGCGCACGTCGAGCCCCATGAGCACGCTGCCGAGCCCGCACACGAGCACGAACTGGAGCGCCGCCAGCGCCAGCGAGCCGAGCGCCTTCCCGGTCATGATCTCGGCTGTCCCCGCCGGGCTCGCGCGCAGCCGCTCCCACGTGTGCCAGGCGTGCTCGCGGTAGAAGCCGTAGCCGACGTAGCTGATCAGCAGGAGCCCGCCCGTCACGAGCATCCCGGGGACGGCCTGCTCGGCCCCGTTCGCGGAGGAGACGCCTTCCGCCACGAGCGTCGGGCGGAACGCCGACTTCATGAACACCATCCCGACGAGCGGCACGAGCACGAGCAGCACGAGCGGGAACGAGTCGCGGCTGACGACACGCAGGTCGTGGCGCGCGATCGCAAGGCTGCGGGCGGACGTCATCGCGGCGCCGCGTCCCCGTTGCGGCCCGCGGCGAAGCGCCGCCCCGTCAGGTCGAGAAAGACGCTCTCCAGGCTCGGCTGGATCAGCTCGACGGCGCGCAGGCGCACGGTCGCCGTTCCGAGGCCCGCGAGGATCCGCGCCGCCGCGACCGCCGGAGGCGCGTCCGTCGCCACCCGCATCGTCGTCCCCTCCACGTGCACGTCCGGCTCGCCGTCGAGCGCCGGCGGGGCACCGTCGAAGCGCAGCTCGACCGCGGCGCGGCCGTGCGCGCCGACGAGCGCGCCGAGCGATCCGCGCGCGACGATCCGCCCCGCGTCGATGATCGCGACCGAGGCGCCGAGCTGCTCGACCTCCGGCAGGTAGTGCGTCGAGTAGCAGACGCCCGCCCCTGCGGCCGCGAGCTCGCGCACGAGCGTCAGGAGCTGTGCGCGCATGCCGATGTCCGCCCCGACCGTCGGCTCGTCGAGCAGCAGCAGGCGCGGCTGCCCCATCACGCTCATCGCCGTGTGCAGCCGCCGCGCCTCACCGCCCGAGAGCGTGCGCGCGGCGCGCTCGAGCAGCCCCTCGAGCGCGAGCGCCTCGGCGATCTCGGCGACGCGGCGCGCCAGCTCGGCGCGATGCAGGCCGCTCAGCTCGCCGTGGAAGCGCAGGTTGTCGCGCACGCTGAGGGTCGGATAGACGCCCAGCTCCTGCGGCGCGAGCCCGAGGCGCGCGCGTGCCCGGTGCGGATGGCGCACGACGTCGATGCCGTCGACCGTCACGTGCCCGGCATCCGGCCGCCGCAGGCCCGCGACGATCGAGACGAGCGTCGTCTTGCCGGCGCCGTTAGGCCCGAGCAGTGCGACGACCTCGCCGGCGACGATCTCCAGCTCGACGCCGTCGAGCGCAGTGATCTCGCCGTAGCGCTTGCGCACCCCGTCGACGATCAGCGCACGTTGCTCCATGCCGCTGGACCCGTCGCCGCGTCAGCGCGCCCGGCTGAGCAGCTCGCGGCAGCGGAAGCGCTGGACCTTGCCGCTCGGCGTCTTCGGGAAGGCGCCCGGGTCGAGGAACACGACCTCGTCGATCGAGAGGCCGGCGCGCTCCATCGCGATCTGCCGCAGGCGGTCGGACACGGCCGCGCCGTCCTCGCCCGCGCCGCCGCCGCCGTTCCCGCGTGCGCTCGCCAGCTCGGCGAGGATGCCGATGCGCGCGCGGCCGTCGCGATGGCTCTCGACGATCGCGCAGTTGCCTTCGCGGATCCCCGGGTCGGCTCCCATCTCCGCCTCGACCTCGTGCACGTACACGTTGCGGCCGCCGACGATCAGCACGTCGTCGCTGCGACCCACGACGTACAGCTCGCCGTCGCGCGCGAAGCCGATGTCGCCGGTGCGCACGGCGCCGTCGCGGAAGCGGGCGGCGGTCGCCTCCGGCTGGTGCAGGTAGCCCAGCGCGGCGCTCGGCGAGCGCACCACGATCTCGCTCGTGTCCTCGTCGATCTCGATCTCGGTCGCGCCCACCGGCGTGCCGGTCGAGACGATCCGTCGCGCACCGTGCGCCGTGCCGTCGACCTCCTCGACGCGCCCGTTCGCGAGCGCGTCGCCGTCGACGTGCAGGAAGCGGGGCGGCGCGTCGAGCTCGCCAACCGTCACTGCGAGCGTCGTCTCGGCGAGCCCGTAGGCGACGGTGAACGCATCGAGCGAGAGGCCGCGCGCGGCGAGCGCGTCGACGGCGGCCTCCAGCACGTCCCATTGGACCGGCTCGGCGCCGACGAGGCAGACGCGCAGCCGCAGCGGCGTCGTCGAGCCGGCGGAGCGCTCGGCTCGCGCCGCGAGCGCGAGCGCGGACGGCGGACCCGCGGTGACCGTCACGCCCATCTCGGCGCAGTCCTCGAACCACGAGCGCGGCGACATCAGGAAGCGCTCCGGCGTGGCGCGGATCCCTTGCATGCCCGTGTAGATGGCGAGCAGGTTGCAGCCGAAGAAGCCCATGTCATGGGAGAGGGGCAGCCAGGTGTAGCCGACGTCCCGCTCGGGGTCGATCTGCATGCGCTCCGACAGCATCCGCATCTGCGCGTCGATCGCGCGGCCGGTGAGCTGCACCCCGCGCGGGTCGCCGGTCGTCCCGGAGGAGAACTGCACGAAGACGGTGCCGTCGGGATCGGGCGGTTCGACCTCCGCGCGCTCCGGCGTCTCGATCAGCGAGCGGTAGCCGACCGGCTCGACCGAGATCGGCGCGTCCGGCGGCATCAGCTCGAGGAAGCGCTCCTCGGCGAGGAAGAAGGACGCGCCGACGAGTCTGCACAGCTCGTCCAGCTGGCGCAGGTACCCCTCGATGCTCATGCCGCGAGCCGGGATCGGCAGCGAGGCGATCGCCGCGCCGGCAACCCAGATGCCGACGTAGCCGGCGGTCGCGTCGGGCATGTTCGTGATCACGGCCGGCACGACGCTGCCGCCGCCGACGCCGCGCCGGCGCAGGCCCGCGGCGACGTGGCGCCCTGCCTGCAGCACGTCATCGAAGCGCTGCCGCTCGAAGCGCTCGCCGGTCCACTCCCACAGGTCCTGCGCCAGCTTCTCGGGCGCGAGCAGCTCGTCCCACAGCGTCACGTCGTCCCCCCTCGACGCACCTTCAACAGGAAGTTCAAGCTACCAACAAAGAGACGTCGAGTAAACTGACCGTTGAACGACCGACGTCGTGCTCGGGGGGAACGTGACGGGGCTGCTTGCGCACCTTGCCGTGCGCCGGCCGCGGGCGGTGATCGCCGCCTGGCTGCTGGCGGCGACCTTCGGGCTCGCGGCGATCGGACTGCTGGGGGAGCTGTCGAACCGCGGCTTCGCGGTCGGCGGGTCGGACTCCGCGCGCGCCGCCGACGAGCTCACCGAGCACATCCCGGGCCGCGACGGCGCGGAGCTGCTGGCGGTCGTCACGATTCGCGACCCGCCGGAGGGCGAAGGATGGATAGGGGAGGCGACGCAGCTCGCGCAGCGCGTGCTCCGAGGGCAGCCCAAGGTCCGCTCGATAGAGCAACGCGGATCAGCGGTCAGCTACGACGACTCCGGGCTGCGGACCGCGGGGATAGCGATCATCGGCGTCCTGCTGGGCATCAGCCCGTGGGAGGCGACGTCGCACGTGACCGAGCTGCGTGTGGCGCTCGCGCGCGCCGACGGGTCGCGGGTCGTCACGCGGCTGCTCGGGCCGCCGGTGCTCGAGCAGCGCTACGCGACGATCGCGCGCGAGGACCTCACCCGCGCGGAGCAGCTTGCGCTCCCGCTGACGCTGCTGGTGCTGCTCGTCGCCTTCCATGCGGTCGTCGCGGCGCTGCTGCCCGTCCTGCTCGCGATCGTGACGATGCTCGTCTCGTTCGGCTGCCTGGCCCTGATCAGCACGTGGATCGGCATCAGCGTGTTCGTGACGAACACGGCGACGATCCTCGCGCTCGGCCTCAGCGTCGACTTCTCGCTGTTCATCGTCACGCGCTACCGCGAGGAGCTGGCGCGGAGCGGCTCGGTCGAGGAGGCGCTGACGACGACGATGACGACGACCGGACGCGCGGTGCTGCTGTCGGCTTGCACCATCGCGACGTCGCTCATCGCGCTGCTCGTGGTCGGCGTCTCGACCTTCTCGACGATGGCGATCGGTGCGACGATCGCGACGATCGCCGCAGCGGCGGCCGCGCTGACGCTGCTGCCGGCGACGATCTGTCTCGCCGGGGCCCGCATCGAGTGGCTGCGGATCGACCGCGTCGCCCGTGCGGCCGCGCGCGCGACGCTGTGGAGCCGGCTGGCGCGGGTGGTGACGGGCCATCCGGTCGCGGCGCTGCTCGCGAGCCTCGCGGTGCTCGTCGCGCTGGCGCTGCCGGTCGGCTCGTTCGGGCTCGACGTCCACACCCAGCAGCTCTTGCCCCGCGACGACGAGGTGCGTCGCGACATCGCCTACGTCTCGCGCGTGCTCTATCCGGGCTCGGCGGCTCCGATCATCATCGTCACGCGCGACGAGCTCGCCGACGTCAAGGAACTGGTCCAGCGCGACCCGGGAATCGCGCAGGTGTGGCGCGAAACGACGGGGACCGGCGGCTGGTCGACGCTGTCGGCGATATTGGGCGTGAGCCCGGACGGCGCCGCCGCGCGCCGCACGGTCGAACGGCTGCGGACGCGGCTCGGCCGGGGCGCGCACGAGACGCACGTCGGCGGCACGACCGCCGGCAGCATCGACCTCACGGACCGCATCACGCAGCGCGCGCCCTGGGCGATCCTCGTCGCCACGATCCTCTGCTTCGCCGTGCTCGCGTGGGGGCTGCGCTCGCTTGTGATCCCGCTCAAGGCCGTGCTGACGACGCTGCTGTCAGTCGCCGCGACGCTCGGGCTGCTGCTGCGCCTGTTCCACGGCGACGGGCCGACGCCGCACCTCGAGTTCTTCGTGCCGCTGTTCCTGTTCGCGATCCTGTTCGGCCTGTCGA
>DATHEP010000009.1:0-3429 GCA_035318525.1 Conexibacter sp. | reverse complement strand
TGGAACGGCTCGAGGAACAGGCCGGCAAGCGGCTCGACGACCCCGAGGACCCGCTGCTGGTCTCCGTGCGCAGCGGCGCGCGCGACTCGATGCCGGGCATGATGGACACGGTCCTCAACCTCGGGCTCAACGACGACTCCGTCGCAGGGTTCGCGGCGCGCACGGGCAACGACCGGCTGGCGTGGGACTCCTATCGCCGCCTGGTGCAGATGTTCGGCGACGTGGTCTGCGGCGTGCCGGGCAAGCGCTTCGAGGAGGAGATCGCCGCCATCAAGCGCGAGCACGACGTGAAGCTCGACACCGACCTTGACGCCGACGCACTGCGCGAGCTGACTCGCCGCTTCCGCGCCCTCTACGACTTCCCGAGCGACCCGCGCGAGCAGCTGCGGCGCGCGATCCTCGCCGTCTTCGACTCGTGGACGGGCGAGCGGGCGATCGCCTACCGGCGCATCAAGGGCATTCCGGACGACTGGGGCACCGCGGTCAACGTCCAGCAGATGGTGTTCGGCAACACCGGCGCCACCTCCGGCTCGGGCGTCGCGTTCACGCGCGACGAGGTCACCGGCGCGCCCGAGCCCAGCGGCGACTTCATCGCGAACGCGCAGGGCGAGGACGTCGTGTCGGGCGTGCGCACGCCGCGCGACCTCTCGGAGCTCAGCGACTGGATGCCCGAGGTCGACGTCCAGCTGCGCGGGATCCTGCGCGACCTGGAGCTGCACTACAAGGACATGCAGGACACCGAGTTCACCGTCGAGGAGGGCCGTCTGTACATGCTGCAGACGCGCAGCGCCAAGCGCCCCGCCCAGGCGGCGGTGCGCTTCGCCGTCGACGCCGTCGATGAGGGCCTGATGACGAAGGCGGAGGCGATCGGGACGATCGACGCGGACACGCTCGACGCGCTGCTGCACCCCACGTTCGCACCCGATGCCCAGTTCGACTGCATCGCGCGCGGAGTGGCGGCCTCACCGGGCGCGGCCAAGGGCGAGATCGTGTTCACCGCACCGGATGCCGTGGCGGCCGCCGCGGACGGCCGCGCCGTGATCCTGGTGCGCCAGTTCACCGAGGCCGACGACGTGGCGGGCTTCCACGCGGCGAAGGGGATCCTCACCGCCGAGGGCGGCAAGGCCTCGCACGCGGCGCTCGTGGCCCGAGGCATGGGCCGCCCGGCCGTCACCGGAGCCGCCGAGCTGGACATCGACCTCCACGCCCGCGAGCTGCGCGTCGGCGATCACGTTCTGCACGAGGGCGACCTGATCGCCATCGACGGCTCGACCGGCCAGATCACGGTCGACGACGTACCGCTGGTGACGCCCGGCGTGGACGCGCGCTTCGAGCGCGTGCTCACCTGGTGCGACGAGCTGCGCACGCTGGGTGTGCGCGCCAACGCCGACTCGCCGGAGGATGCGCGCCGGGCGAGCGAGTTCGGCGCCGAGGGCATCGGGCTCTGCCGGACCGAGCACATGTTCATGGCGGCGGACCGCCAGCCGAAGATGCAGCGCATGGTCATGGCCGAGGACGAGGCCGGCCGGCGGGCCGCGCTCGACGAGCTGCTGCCGCTGCAGCAGGCGGACTTCGAGGGGCTCTTCGAGGCGATGACGGGGCTGCCGGTCGCGATCAGGCTGCTGGATCCGCCGCTGCACGAGTTCCTGCCGGATCGCGACGAGCTGGTGGAGCGGATCGCCGAGGCGCGCCTGCGCGGCGCACCGGAGCTGGGCGAGCTCGAGCACGAGCTCGAGCGCGTGCGCTCGCTCGAGGAGGGCAACCCGATGCTCGGCACGCGAGGCGTGCGGCTCGGGCTGTTCCACCCCGAGATCTATGAGATGCAGGTACGCGCCATCTTCAGGGCCACCGCGAGCGTGCGCGAGCGCACGGGCGAGGCGCCGAACCTCGAGATCATGATCCCGCTCGTCGCTTACGCGAGCGAGCTCGAGCAGGCGCGCGAGCTGGTGCTGCGCGTCGCCGCGGAGGAGGGCTTCGAGCCCGGCCACGGCTTCATCGTCGGCACCATGATCGAGCTGCCCCGCGCATGCTTCGTGGCCGGCGACATCGCACGCCACGCCGAGTTCTTCTCGTTCGGCACCAACGACCTCACGCAGACCGGACTCGGCTTCTCGCGTGACGACATCGAGGGCCGGATCATCCCCTGCTACATGGACCGCGGCATCCTGGACCGCTCCCCGTTCGGATCGATCGACGAGGAAGGCGTGGGGGCGCTCGTGCGCATGGGCGTCGAGCGCGGCCGCGCCGCACGGCCGCAGCTCGAGGTCGGGATCTGCGGCGAGCACGGCGGCGACCCCGACTCGATCCGGTTCTTCCATCGCGCCGGACTGGACTACGTCAGCTGCTCGCCGTTCCGCCTGCCGATCGCGCGCGTCGCCGCCGCGCAGGCGGCACTCGAAGGGCGGGAGTCCTGATGCGGGTCGGGCTCCTCACCGGCGGTGGCGACTGCCCCGGGCTCAATGCCGTGATAAGGGCCGTCGTGCGCAAGGGCGAGATCGACCACGGCGACACCTTCGTCGGATTCCTCGACGGCTGGAAGGGCCTGACCGAGAACCACAGCCGTCCGCTCAGCATCGAGGACTGTCGCGGGATCCTGCCCAGGGGCGGAACCATCCTGGGCACGTCGCGAACCAACCCCTACAAGATCGAAGGCGGCGTCGACGCCGTCCTGGAGACGCTGAGGATCCACGACGTCGACGTGCTCGTCGCCATCGGTGGCGACGACACGCTCGGCGTCGCGTACCGGCTCTCGGAGGCGGGCGTGCAGGTCGTCGGCGTCCCGAAGACGATCGACAACGACCTGTCGGCCACCGATGTCACGTTCGGCTTTCACACCGCCGTGCAGATCGCGACCGACGCCATCGACCGCCTGCACACGACGGCCGAGTCGCACGACCGCGTCTTCGTCTGCGAGGTGATGGGCCGCCACGCCGGCTGGATCGCGATGTACGCGGGCATCGCCGGTGGCGCCGCCGTGATCCTCACCCCCGAGGAGCCGTTCGACATCGACGACGTTGCCGCCCAGATCAAGCAGCGTCACAGCAAGGGTCGCTACGCGTCGATCGTCGTCGTCGCGGAGGGGGCCGTACCGGAGGAAGGCACCCTCGCGGTTGCCAGCGGCAAGCTTGACGCCTTCGGTCACGCTCAGCTCGGCGGCATCGGACAGGTCGTGGCCGCCGCGCTCGAGGAGCGCACGGGCTACGAGACCCGTGCGACCGTGCTGGGTCACATCCAGCGAGGGGGAACGCCGACCGCGTACGACCGTGTGCTGGCCACGCGCTTCGGGTTGCGGGCCATCGGCGCCCTGCACGAGCAGGCCTTCGGCACCATGGTCGCCCTCAAGGGTGATGTCATCGATCTCGTCCCGCTCGGTGAGGCCGTCACCGAGAACAGGACGGTCGGGCCCGGCTTTCGCGACGAAACGGCGGT
>DATHEP010000008.1:0-2053 GCA_035318525.1 Conexibacter sp. | reverse complement strand
TCACCGCCGGCGGGATCATCGAGATCCATGCCGGTGAGGTCGTGTGAGCGGACGGACGCGGCCCTCGTGGCGACGGCGATGACCAGCGCGGGTGACGTCGACGCCGTCGTGCGCGCCGGCGGGCCGCGGGTTGCCGCCCTGCTCGAGCGCGCCGAAGCGCGCCTGGCCGAGCTCGCCGTCGGCCACGGCGCCGCGCTGGCCCGCCACGCGTCGGCGACGATCGCCGCCGGGGGCAAGCGCCTGCGGCCGCTGCTCGTGCTGCTCGCCGCCGGCGACGATGCGCGCGGCGCGGCCGCCGAGGAGCGGCTCGTACGCGCGGCCGCGGCAGTCGAGCTGATCCACAGCGCCAGCCTCGTGCACGACGACGTGCTCGACGGCGCACCCTTGCGGCGCGGCATGCCGACGGTCGTCGCGGAGGCAGGCCGCACGGTCGCGACCGCCACCGGCGACCTGCTGTTCTCGCGCGCCTTCGCCGAGCTGGCCGCTGGCGGGGAGCTCGACGACGTGCGCGCGCTGTCCGACGCCGCGTCTGCGCTCGCCGCCGGCGAGCTGCTGCAACGGGAGGACGCGTGGAACGTCCAGGTCCCGCTCGCGCGCTATCTGCACCGTTGCGCGCTCAAGACGGGCAGCCTGTTCGAGGCGGCCTGCCGTCTCGGCGCGCTCGCGGCCGGCCAGTCGGCCGCCTCCGTCGCCGCGCTGGCGCGCTACGGGGCCGGCGTCGGCCTCGCGTTCCAGCTCCTCGACGACGTGCTCGACGTCGCCGGTCCCGCGAGCCGCACGGGCAAGGCGCGCGGAACCGACCTGCTCGACGGCACCGTCACGCTGCCGCTGATCCTCGCGCGCGAGCGCGATCCACAGCTCGCCCGCCTCGACGTGCGGGCGCTGCGCACGCCGGCCGAGGCCGAGGCTGTGTGCGACCGTATCGCGGCGACCGGTGCGCTCGACAGCGCACGCGAGCACGCGCTGGCCGTCGTCGCGGACGCTCGTGCCGAGCTGCCGCGCCTCCCGCAGCGCCAGCGCGCCGCGCTCGAGCTCGTCGCGGCGGGCGTCGTCGAGCGGTACGCCTGAGGGACCCGCCGCCGGGTCCGCCGGCTAGAAGTCTTCCGGCAGGATCGCGTCGGCGCGGAGGGCGGCGACGAAGCGCTCGACGTCGTCCTCCATGTTCGCGCGCATCAGGCGCATGAGGTCGCCTACGAGCGCCTCGGTTCCGCGGTCGAGCTCCTCGTCGAAGCGTTCGACGGCGGCCTCGTCGAAGATGTCGGCGTCCCACCATTCGCAGTTCGGGCACTGCAGCGTCACTGCCCACTGCGACCGCCCGGCCTGCTCCCACGCCACAGGCGCGACGAGCCGCGACGCGCAGTCGGGGCAGACGTGCAGGCCGGTTTCGGTGCTCGTGCGCTGCTCGTCGGCCGCGGCGGCCGGCTTGCCCTGCACGAACAGCACGTCGACGGCCTGCCCGGTGGGAAGGACGACGCGGCGGGTGGAGCGATGGTCGGCGGGATGGTTCATGGGCTGCGCATTGGATCGGCTTCGCGGCGCGCGAACTTGAGCGGGATGCCCGCATGCCGACCGCGGCTGTTCCCCGTGCGCGCTGCGGCCGGGCGCTACGCTGTGCGGACCACCACCGGAGGCTCCTACGTTGTTCTCTAGTTTCGGCCCTCTCGAGATCGTCCTCGTCATCGTCGTCCTGCTGCTCATCTTCGGCCCGAAGCGCCTGCCGTCGCTCGGCAAGCAGCTCGGATCCGGGATGCGCGAGTTCAAGGACTCGATCACCGGCGACGGCAAGCGCTCCGACGACGACGACGACCGCGAGCAGCCGGCTCTCACCCAGGCGCAGGCGTCCACTCCGCCGCAGGCACCGGCCCCCGCGACGCCCGAGTCGCAGCCCGCCGACGCGCCCGAGCAGCGCGGCTGAGCCGCGTCCCGCTGCGCCAATGGCGACTGCGCTGCGCCCCATCGGGCACGACGAGCGGCTCACGATCGTCGACCACCTCGACGAGCTGCGCAAGCGGCTGTTCATCTGCGCGGCGACGCTCGCGGTCGCCTTCGCCTT
>DATHEP010000007.1:0-3207 GCA_035318525.1 Conexibacter sp. | reverse complement strand
ACGACCTTGTAGCGCACGCCCGGCAGGTCCTTCACGCGGCCGCCTCTGACGAGCACGACGGAGTGCTCCTGCAGGTTGTGGCCCTCGCCCGGGATGTAGACGGTGACCTCCATCCCATTGGTCAGGCGGACACGGGCGACCTTGCGCAGCGCGGAGTTCGGCTTCTTCGGCGTGGTGGTGTAGACGCGCGTGCAGACGCCGCGGCGCTGGGGCGCGGCGACCTTCTTCTTGCGGCCCTTGCCGGATTTCAAGCCCGGTGTGGCGAGCTTCTTCTTCGGTGTCTTGCGTCCCTTGCGGACGAGCTGGCTGGTCGTAGGCATGTGGCGCGAGATCCTAGCAGCGCTGGGTTGGTGGTGGCGCGTGCATGCTCGTGGCGCTCCCGGGTGGTGCTCCGTGCGGTGCGCAGGTGGGTGCGCGCGGCGTGGGCCGGTTGGCTGGGAGGGGTGAGCAGGTGGTGGTTGCGCCACCGTTCGCGGCGCCTCGCGGTGGGCGTCGCTCGACTTGCGCGCACGCTCGCGCGCTCTGGCCCGTCCGACGCACGAATCGCGCAGAGCGTGACGATCCTCAACTGAGAGTGTCGGATTGGGGGCGCTATAGGCCCCCAATCCGACACTCTCCGATCCGGTGCGAGTCGGCGGGGCGGTCGTCGGGCGCGGACTGCGCAAGCGAGCGCGCACAACGTGTCGAGGAGCGCACGAACGGTGGAGCAACTGCCCCTCCCCCTCCCCAGCCGACGGCGAGGGCGCCGGACGCGTCGCCGGCCGGAGCGGAGCGCACCCGGACACGCACGGCGGCGGCAGCGACCGCGCTCAGCGCACCAGCTCGCGACCGCGCAGGGCGAGCCAGAACTCGATGCGGTCGCGCGCGTTCCCGAGGCTGCGGCCGGTCAGCTCCTCGACGCGGCGCATGCGGTAGCGGAGCGTGTGGCGGTGGCAGTAGAGCCGTCTCGCGGCGCGCTCCCACTGGCCGTTCTCCTCGATGAACGCCTCCAGCGAGCGCATCAGCTCGCCGCCGTAGGCGCCCTCGCTCTGCTCGATCGGCGCGAGCACGGAGTCGCAGAAGAGGCGCAGCGCGTCGTCCTCCTGCAGCGACAGCAGCAGCTGGAAGGAACCGAGGTCGCGATAGGTCGCGAGGGCGGCGACGGGCGTGTCGGCGGGGCTGGCCCCGCCGCCGTTGGCAACGCCGCCGCCGTCTCCGCCGAGGCCGGCGAGCGCGCGCGCCTCGAGCGCGCAGCGCGCCTCGTGGAATGCCCGCCGCGTCCGCGCCGCCGGGACCGCGCGACCGGCCCCGAGGCGCACGTCCGCGTCGAGCGCGCGCGCGACGCGCGCGCCGGCCCGCTCCGCGAGCGCGAACAGCTCGTCCTCCTCCAACCCCGGCACGAGTGCGCAGGCGAGGCTCTCGAAGCGCGCGACGAGCGCCGGCGCCGCCTCGGCGCGCAGCGCGACGGCGAGCGCCGCCTCCGCGTCGCCGACGGCCGCGCCGCCGGGCCGCGTCGTGGCGAGCACGAGCGCGCCGACGCGGTCGGACAGCCCGAACGGCTCGAGCCGGCGCGTGAGCTCGGAGCCCTCCAGCTCGCCGCTGATGATCGCCGCGAGCACGTCGCCCGCCAGCCGGCGCTCGGTGTCCTCGGCGATCCGTCGGCGCAGCAGCTCGAGCGCGACGATCGTGACGGCCTGGTGGAGCGTCAGGCGATCGAGCTCCGAGAAGCCGCCCTCGTCCTTGACCGCGACGAGCCACGCCTGCAGCGGCGTGCCGGCCTCCGTCTCGCCCGCCTCGCGCGCGCCGCTCGCCCGCACCGGCAGCACGAGCGCGCGGCCGGCGAGCGCCGCGACCGCCGGCGCGAAGCTCTGCCGCTCGCCGCTGCGCGCGCGCTCGGCCAGCTCGTGGCCGAGCTCGGCCACCGTGCGCTCCTCGACGTCGGCGCGGAACGCGCGCCGCACGAGCAGCCCGCCGCGCGCGTCGAACGCGAGCACGCTGCCGCCGATCAGCGTCGCGAGCGCCGCGACGATCGCGTCGAGGCCGCGCTCCGCGAGCACGATCCGCTCGAGCCGCTCGTGCGCGGCGATCGCACGCCGCAAGACGGCGTACTGCTCGTTGACGAGCCGGCTGAAGGCAGCCTCGGTGATAGCGATGAACGGCACCTCGTAGGGCACCTCGACGAGCGGCAGCTCGCGCTCGCGCGCGGCCGACACGACCGCGGCCGGGACCTTCCCGTGCTTGAAGCCGGTGCCGAAGCCGATCCCGGCGAGGTGGTGGTCGGCGAGCCGCTCGACGAACGCTCGCTGGCGGGCCGGCGTGTCGAGCTGCAGGCCGGTCGTCAGCAGCAGCTCGCCGCCGGACATCCACGGCGTCGGGTCCTCCAGCTCGGAGATGTGGACCCAGCGTACGGGCGACTCGAGGGCCTCCTCCCCGGCCAGCAGGCGCACGTCGACGCTGCGCAGCAGCTCGCCGATCGTCAGCACGTGCGCGCCCCGCGGGTCATGCTCTCCTCAGGTCCCTCCGCTCGGTCCCGCCCCGCACGTGCATGCGGCGCGTCGCCTCCTCGAGCACCGGGCGCAGGATCGCCTCGATCTCCTCGAACTGCTCGGGTCCCGCGATCAGCGGCGGCGACAGCTGAATCACCGGGTCGCCGCGGTCGTCGGCACGGCACACGAGGCCGCGGCGGAACAGCTCGCCGGAGAGGAAGCCGCGCAGCAGCGTCTCCGACTCGTCGTCGTCGAACGTCGTCTTCGTGTCGCGGTCCTTGACGAGCTCGATCGCCTGGAAGAAGCCGGCACCGCGCACGTCGCCGACGATCGGGATGTCGCGGAGCGACTCGAGCATGGCGCGGAACGGCGCCTCGTTCGCGCGCACATGCTCGAGGATCCCCTCCCTCTCGTAGGCCTCGATCGCCGCCAGCGCGACCGTCGACGAGATCGGATGGCCGGCGAAGGTGAAGCCGTGCAGGAACGTCTCCGTGCCCTCCATGAAGGGTGCGGCGACGCGGTCGGAGACGATCATCGCCCCGAGCGGCGCGACCGCGCCGGTAAGGCCCTTCGCGGTCGTGATGACGTCCGGCTGGTAGTCGTAGCGCTGGGCGCCGAACCACGTGCCGAGGCGGCCCCACGAGCAGATCACCTCGTCGGAAATCAGGAGTACGCCGTGGCGGTCGCAGATCTCGCGCACGCGCTGCCAGTAGCCCTCCGGCGGTGTGAAGCAGCCGCCGGC
>DATHEP010000006.1:0-10267 GCA_035318525.1 Conexibacter sp. | reverse complement strand
AGGCGATGCTGGCGCGGCGCTGGTGCCTGACCCTGTGGCCGACGTCGGCGCTGGCCCAGCAGGCCGGGATGGGCGACGCCGCCTTCGCGGCCTTCGTCCGTCGCGCCCTGTTCCTCGACCGGCCGGATGCCGCCGCCGCGTGGTGCGAGCTGGGCACCATGCAGGCGGCACTGATCGAGCGGCTCGCCGGCGCGCGCGAGCTGCGGATCGAAACCGAGGGGACCGACCTCACGCTGCGCGTCGACGACCGCACCTGGCAGAACTCGGACGGCAGACGCAACATGCCGAGCGGCGAGGTCTTCACCGGTCCGCTGGAGGACTCGGCGAACGGCACGATCCGCTTCACGGTGCCGTCGAGCCCGCGCGGCGTGACCGTCGAGGACATCGAGCTGACGTTCCGCGACGGCGAGGTCGCGTCGGCGCGCGCGGCGCGCGGTGACGACTACCTGCAGCGCACCCTCGCCACCGACCCCGGCGCCCGCCGCCTCGGCGAGATCGGCATCGGCACCAACGCCGGGATCGACCGCCCGATCGGCGCAATCCTGTTCGACGAGAAGATCGGGGGCACCGTCCACCTCGCGCTCGGCCGCTCCTACCCCGAGACGGGCGGCGTCAACGAGTCCGCCGTGCACTGGGACCTCATCTGCGATCTGCGCCGCGGCGGTCGCCTGAGCGCGGACGGCGAGATCGTGGAGGAGGACGGGCGCTTCGCTTGACGCGCCTCATAGCGGCGCCTAGCGTGGACCGACTGCCTCAACGACGAGAGGAGAGGCCAATGGAGACCTACGTGATCCTCCGGCGCCGCGCCTGGACCACGGCCGACGAGCTGAAGGCGGCGGCCGAGCGGTCGACCCACGTCGGCGACGAGGAGATGAGCGACGACATCCGCTGGATCCGCAGCTACGTGCTCACGGAGGAGAACGGTGGCCTCGGCACCGTCTGCGTCTACCAGGCGACCAGCCCGGAGGCGATCCGCGAGCACGCACGGCGCGTGGGGATGCCGGCGGACGAGGTGATCCCCGTCGCCGACACCGTGCTCGTGCGACCTGACCCCGTGGCCGCCGGCTGACCGCTCCGCTCGACGGGATCTCGCGGCCGCCGGCTCGGACGCCGAGCCGGCGGCCGCGTCGCGGGTCGCTGCGATGATGGCGCCGTGGCGACGTGCGTCCTGTGGAGCGGCGGAAAGGACTGCTTCGCAGCGGGGCTGCGGAGCGAGGCGCTGGAGGAGACCGGGACGCGGCTGGTGACGTTCGTACCGGCGGGCGAGCGGGCGGCGTTCCGCTGCCATCCGCTGGGCGTGATGAGGCGACAGGCGACAGCGCTCGGGCTGAGACACGAGTTGGTCGCGATCGACCGCGACGACTGGGCGGCGGCGTACCGGCGCGCCTTCGCGGCGCTCGCCGGCGAGGGCGTGGAGCGCGTCGTGACGGGCGACATCACGCCCGAGGCGTGGCCGTGGCTCGGCGAGGCAACGGCCGCTGCCGGGCTCGCGCTGGAGACGCCGCTCGCGCTGGGCTCCGGCGACGACGCCGCCGCTCTGCTCGACTTCCTCGCCGACGCGGGCGTCGAGGCGACGGTCGCCGGCGTGCGCGCCGAGCACTACCGCGCCACGTTCCTCGGCCGCCCGGCCGGACGGGCGCTGCTGCGCGAGCACGGGCTCGACGATCCCGCCGTGTTCCACCCCTGCGGCGAGCGCGGGGAGTACCACACGGTCGTCACCGCGTTCCGCGGCGCGTGCTTCGTGGACGACGATCCGGCCGTGCTCGCACACGTCGAGCGCGCTGGGATCTGGGCGCTCGACTGGCCCGGCACGTACACGTCCGATTTCCACTAGTCGACGACCGCAGGACGCGGCATCATCGACAGCGTGATCGAGGACTTCGAGCAGTGCTACCGCGCCGTCCGCTCCAAGGACGGACGCTTCGACGGCTGGTTCGTGATCGCCGTGACCTCGACCGGGATCTACTGCCGGCCGAGCTGTCCCGCGATGACGCCCAAGCGCGCGAACGTGCGCTTCCTGCCGAGTGCCGCGGCGGCGCAGCGCGCCGGCTTCCGCGCCTGCAAGCGCTGCCGGCCCGACGCCGCGCCGGGCTCGCCCGAGTGGGACGCGCGCGCCGATGTGGTCGGCCGCGCGATGCGGCTGATCCGTGACGGCGCCGTCGAGCGCGACGGGGTCGCCGGCCTCGCTCGACGACTCGGCTTCAGCGAGCGCCATCTGAACCGCCAGCTCGTCACCGAGCTGGGCGCCGGCCCCCTGGCGCTCGCCCGCGCCCAGCGCGCGCAGACCGCGCGGCTGCTGATCGAGACGACGACGCTGCCGTTCACAGAGGTCGCGTTCGCGGCCGGCTTCCCGAGCATCCGCCAGTTCAACGAGACCGTCCGCGAGGTCTTCGCGACGACGCCGACGGAGCTGCGGCGAGCGGCGGGCGGTCGCAACGGGCAGCGCCGCGGAGCCGCGCCGGGTCCGCCGCCGATCGCAACGACGAACGGCCGCGCCGGCGCGGCCGCGACCAACGGCGCCTCCGCGGTCGCCGCCCCTCCGCCGCTCGCGCTGCGCCTGCGCCATCGCGCACCGCTCGACGCGGCCGGCCTGCTCGCCTTCCTCGGCGCTCGCGCCGTGCCGGGCGTCGAGGCGTGGGACGACGCGCGCGGTGCCTACCGGCGCGTGCTCGACCTGCCGCACGGGCCCGGTGTCGCCGTCCTCGCGCCGGCGTCGTCGGGCGAGCACGTCGCCTGCGAGCTGCGCCTGACCGACCTGCGCGACCTCGCCGCGGCGGTCCAGCGCTGCCGGCGGCTGCTCGACCTCGACGCGGACCCGGTCGCGGTCGACGAGCTGCTGGAAGCCGACCCGCTGCTCGCCCCGCTCGTGCGGCGTGCGCCCGGGCGCCGCGTCCCCGGCGCGGTCGACGGCGCCGAGCTCGCCGTCCGCGCGGTGCTCGGCCAGCAGATCTCCGTCGCCGGCGCCCGCACGCTCGCCGGCCGGCTGACGGCGGCGCTCGGCGAGCCGCTGCGGGAGGCGCTGGCGGACGACGCGCTCACCCACGTCTTCCCCACCGCCATGGCGCTCACCGCCGCCGACCCGGCGCACCTGCCGCTCACGCGCGCCCGCTCGCGCGCGCTCGTGACGTTGTGCGCGGCGGTCGCCGACGGCTCGCTCGCGCTCGACGCGGGCGCCGACCGGGGCGCGACGCGCGAGCGGCTGCTCACGCTTCCGGGGATCGGTCCGTGGACCGCCGAGTACGTCGCGATGCGCGCGCTCGGCGACCCCGACGCCTTCCCCGCCACCGACCTCGGCATCCGCCACGCGCTCGAGCGCCTCGGCGAGCCGAACGACCGCGCCGCCGTCGAAGCGCTCGCCGAGCGCTGGCGTCCCTGGCGCGCCTATGCCGTCCAGCACCTGTGGGCCAGCCTGGCCCTGAGAGGATGACCCTCATGCACACCGCCACGTTCGACTCCCCCACCGGCCCGTTCACGATCGTCGCCTCCGACGAGGCGATCCTCGCGAGCGGCTGGACCAACGACCCCGAGCGCCTGCTGCAGCTCATCGGCCCCAGTCTGCGGCCGGCGAGCGTCACCGCCAAGCGCGACCTCGGCCCGTTCACACAAGCCGCCCACGCCTACTTCGACGGCGAGGTCACCGCGATCGACGACGTGCCGGTGACCGTCGCCGCGACGCCCTTCCTCGAACGGGCCTGGCAGGAGCTGCGCCGCATCCCGGCCGGCCAGCCGGAGACGTACGGCGCGCTTGCCGCGAGATGCGGCAGCCCGGCGGCCGTGCGCGCAGCCGGAACCGCCTGCGGCCGCAACCCGGCGGCGTTGTTCGTCCCCTGCCATCGGATCGTCCGCACGGGCGGCGCCCTCGGCGGGTTTGGATACGGGCTGCCCGTCAAGCGCTGGCTGCTCGACCACGAGAGCGGCGTCGCGGCGATCGCCGCCTGAGCGGGGAGCCGCCTACGATCCCCGCGTGGCGATCGTCGACGAGATCCGCGAGGCGTGCGCGTGGGTCGCGGCGCGGGCGAACGCGGTGACGATCGACGAGGCGGCGATCCCGGCTTACGCGGCGGCGCTCCCCGGCGCGGGCGCCGCCCCGGGGCCGGATGCTGAGGCGCACGTCGTCGACGGGCCGGCCGAGCTGCGCGCCGCCTTCTTCCTCACGCTCGACGCGGTCAACTTCGGCTCCGGCTGGTTCCCGACGTTGCGCAAGCGCGACGGGCGCTCGGGCTACTACACGGTGGCGCTCGGCCTGCGCGACCGCTTCGCGACGCACGGCGCCTGGAGCGCGGAGGAGCTGCGCACGCTCACCGCCGCAGAGGTCGCCGTGACGCTCGAACAGGAGCGCGGTCATGAGCTGATGACCCTCTTCGCGCGCTCGCTCAGCGACCTCGGGGCGCACCTGGCGGACGAGCATGACGGGCGGTTCCTCGGACCGATCGAGGGGGCCGGCGGCTCCGCCGTCGGACTCGCCGAGCTGCTCGCCGGCTGGGACTGCTTCGCCGACGCGTCCTTGTACGACGGCCGCCGCGTCCCGTTCTTCAAGCGCGCGCAGATCGCCGCCGCCGACCTGCACCACGCCGGCGCGGCGATGTTCGACGACCTCGACCGCCTGACGCTGTTCGCCGACAACCTCGTGCCGCACGTGCTGCGCCTCGACGGCGTCCTGCGCTTCGACCCCGTGCTGACGGCGCGCATCGAGGCCGGCCTGCTGATCGAGCACGACAGCCCCGAGGAGGTCGAGATGCGCGCGTGCGCCGTCCACGCCGCCGAGCTGATCGTGCGCGAGCGCCCTGACCTCACCGCCCAGCAGGTCGACCACCTGCTGTGGACGAAGGGCGGCGGCGCGCGCTACAAGGCGGTCCCCCGCCCGCGGGCGCGCTGCATGGCGTACTGAGCGGAGCGTACGGCGCCCAGCGGGCCGGCGCGGCGGCCAGCGGGCCGGGCGCGCGACTCAGTCCCGCGCGGTCAGCCAGTCGATCTGGACCTCGCCGCTCTCGCGCGTGTCGGTGAAGACGACGTACGCGATCGGCGGGCCGCCGAGGAACGCCATCCCCTCGGCGCTGCCGACGTAGATCGCCGGACGGGCAGCGCCGTCGGGGCCCTGGACCCACAGTCTCTGGCCCTCGTGGAACGGATCGTGCTGATGCCGCATCGGCACGTACGCTACCGGCGCACCATGCGGCTCGTCACATGGAACGTCAACTCGCTCAAGGCTCGCCTGCCGCGCGTGCTCGAATTCGTGCAGGAGCACGCCCCCGATGTGCTGTGCCTGCAGGAGACGAAGTGCGACGCCGACGCCTTCCCCCACGACGCGCTGGCTGAGGCCGGCTACCGCGCGGCCGACCACAGCGGCGGCCGCTGGGCCGGGGTCGCGATCCTCGCGCGCGAGGCGCTCCCGCTCGGCGAGCCAGCGCGCGGCCTGCCGGGAGAGCCGGCGCAAGACGAGTGCCGCTGGGTCGAGGCGACGGTCGACGGCGTGCGCGTCGTCAGCACCTACGTCCCCAACGGGCGCGTGGTCGGCAGCGAGTGGTACGAGCAGAAGCTCGTCTTCCTCGCCGCGGCGGCGGAGCGGGTCGAAGCCCTGCACGCGAGCGACGCATCGCTCGTCGTCGCCGGCGACGTGAACGTGGCGCCGGCTGACCTCGACGTCTACGACCCGGCCGCCTTCGCGACCGAGACGCACGTCACGCCGCCGGAGCGCGCGGCGCTCGAGAGCGTGGCGAAGGCCGGGGGCCTGAGCGACGCCTTCCGCCGCCTCCATCCCGACGAGCAGCAGTTCACCTGGTGGGACTATCGCGCCGGGCACTTCCACAAGGGCCTCGGCCTGCGGATCGACCTCGCGCTCGTCAGCTCCGACATCGCCGAGCGGCTCACGCGCTGCGGCATCGAACGGCCCTATCGCAAGGGCCCGAGACCCTCCGACCACGCACCACTCGTCGTCGAGTGGACCGACTGAGTCGACGCGCAGCGTTGACCGGGCGACTGCAGCAACCCGACCGGGGGGCGTTCACAGGCGCGCGCCATCGCGCCGCCCGCGCTCGCGCTACCGTCACCGCCGTGCGCAGGACCAAGATCGTCGCCACCATCGGCCCCGCCTGCCGGGATCCGGAGACGCTCGTCCGCATGGTCGAGGCCGGCCTCGACGTCGCGCGGCTCAACTTCTCCCACGGCACGCGCGAGGAGCACGCTGAGAACGTGCGGCGCGTGCGCGAGGCGTCGAGCCGGGCCGGACGGCAGGTCGCGATCCTGCAGGACCTGCCGGGCCCGAAGCTGCGCATCGGCCCGCTGCGCGACGACCTGATCGATCTGCGTCCCGGCGACCAGCTGACGCTCTGCTGCGGCAGCGACGAGCCAGGCGACGAGGAGCGCATCTCGATCAGCTGGCCCGGCCTGCCGCAGGCCGTCGACGCCGATGACGTCATCTACCTCGCGGACGGCCGCATCCGCCTGCGCGTGCGCGCGGTGCGCGACGGCGAGGTCGACACCGACGTCGAGATCGGCGGGGCGCTCGCCTCGCGGCAGGGGCTCAACATCCCCGGCTCGACGCGCGGCCTGCCGGCGGTGCCGCGCGAGGACCTCGAGCTGCTGAGCTTCGGCGAGTCGATCGGCGTCGACCTCGTCGCGCTGTCGTTCGTGCGCAGCGTGGCGGACATCGAACTCGCGCGCGCGCACACGCGCCTGCCGCTGATCGCGAAGATCGAGAAGCCGCAGGCGGTCGACCGCGCGGAGGACATCATCCGCGCCGCCGACTGCGTGATGGTCGCGCGCGGCGATCTCGGGATCGAGCTGCCGATCGAGGACGTGCCGGTCGTGCAGAAGCAACTGCTGCGGATCGCCGGTCGCATCGGCCGCCCGTCGATCACCGCGACGCAGATGCTCGACTCGATGGTCACCTCCTCGCGCCCCACGCGCGCCGAGGTGACCGACGTCGCGAACGCGATCCTCGACGGCACCGACGCCGTGATGCTCTCGCAGGAGACGGCGGTCGGCCAGCACCCGGTCGGGGCGATCGAGATGATGGCCTCGGTCGCGAAGGTCACCGAGCGCGAGCTGCCCTACGAGCTGTGGAACGACGAGCGCGTGCGGCGCGACGAGCGCGACCCCGCATACACGCTCGCGCATACCGCCTGCGTCGCCGCGCGCGAGCTCGGGCTCGCCGCGCTGATCGTGCCGACGCTGTCGGGCCGCTCGGCACGGCTGATCTCCGCGCATCGGCCGCAGGTGCCGATCTACGCGCTCTCGCCCGGCAAGGAGACCGTTCGCCGCTGCGCCCTGATGTGGGGCGTCGAGGCCGACTCGATGCGCCGCTGCGAGCAGACCGAGGAGCTGATCCACAGCGCCTCCGCGCGCGCGCTCGAGCTCGGCTGGGTCAGACGCGGCGAGCGCATCGGCATCACGGCCGGGCTTCCGAGCGGCCGGCCGGGGACGACGTCGCTGTTCCAGATCCAGGCCGTCTGAGCCCTTGCCGCCAGGCCAGCAGCGCGCCCGCCGCCGCCATCCCGACCAGCACGCACAGCGCGACGATCGCCTCCGGCGAGCCGAGGTCGTCGAGGCTGCCGCCGAGCGCCGCGTAGGCGAACGCGCGTGGCGCGCAGCCGATCGCGGTCGCCGCCGCGAACACGGCGAGCGGGACGCGCGTCAGGCCGGCGGCGTAGTTGACGAGGCTGTACGGCATCGCCGGCAGGATCCGCGCGTACAGGACGGCGAGGAACCCGCGCTGGGCGATCCAGTCCTGCAGCACCGTCAGCCGCCGCCCCGACAGGTCGTCGACCGCCCGCGCGCCGACGCGACGCGAGATCGAGAAGGCGAGGCTCGCGCCGACCGTCGCCGCGACGATCGCCGTCGGCGTGCCGAGCGCGGTGCCGAACAGCAGCCCGCTCGCGCCGGCGAGCAGCGGCCCCGGAACGCACGCGACCGTCAGCGCCGAGGAGACGAGCACGAACACGAGCGGGCCGTACCACCCGAGGTCGTCCAGCGCGTCGTGCAGGCGCTCAGCCGAGAGCCCGCCGCTCAGCGCGACGATCCCGAACAGCGTGCCGACGGTCAGCGCGAGCCAGGCGAGGCGCAGCGTGGCGCGCCGTCGCGCCGCGGCCGCCGCGCCGTCGGCGCTCACACCGCGACGCTGCCGTAGAACTCCTCCTCGAGCCGTCCGAGCTCGGTCACCGCGGACTCGCCGTACATCCACTCGCGCGCGATGCGGTGCCAGTTGCCGCGCCCGTGGAGCTGGCCGAGCACCGCGAGCGTCAGCATCTCCATGCGGCGGCCGAAGAGGTGCTCGGGGCGGATGTCCTGGTGGCGCATCTCGCGGAAGTGCGAGGAGCGCATGTCGGAGGACTCGATCGCGACCTTCGTGGCGATCTGTGGCGTGAGCTGGATCTCCTGGTCGGCGGTGTACCACCAGATCGAGTCGACCACGTACGCCATCACCGCCTCGGCGTCGACCTTCTCCGGGTGCGGCAGGAAGCCGGACTCTCCGAGCAACTCGTGCAGCCGCACCGCGTCGTCCTCGGCGACGGCGCGCTGGCAGGCCAGCTCCAGCTCGACCGCCTCGGGCGCCATCCGCTTGAAGAGCCCGAAGTCGAGGAACGCGACGCGCCCGTCGGGCTGCATCAGGAAGTTGCCGGGGTGCGGGTCGCCGGAGAACTGGTGGTGGCGGTAGAGGCAGCCGAAGAAGAAGCGGAAGATGATCTCGCCGAGCCGGTCGCGCTCCTCCTGGGTGCCCTGCTTCAGCTCCTCGAAGCCCTTGCCCTCGACGAACTCGCTGACGATCACGCGCTCGCGCGACAGCCTGGTGACGACGTCCGGGACGACGATGAACGGATGGCCGCGGAAGATGCGCGAGAGCGAGCGCTGGTTCTGCGCCTCCAGCTCGTAGTCCAGCTCCTCGTCGATCCGCAGGCGGATCTCCTCGGCGAGCGCCTTCGCGTCCATCCCCGGCGCCATCCGCTTGACGAGCCGCATCAGCAGCCCCAGGTTCTGCATGTCCGCGCGCACCGCGGCGGCGACGCCCGGGTACTGCACCTTCACCGCGACGTCGCGCCCGTCGTGCAGCCGCGCGCGGTAGACCTGACCGATCGAGGCAGCGGCGATCGGCTCCTCGTCGAACTCGGCGAACACCTCGCTGAGCTCGTCGTCGAGCTCCTGCTCGATCACCTTGCGCATGTCCTTGAAGGAGACCTTCGGCGCCGCGTCGCGCAGCTCCGCCAGCTTCGCCTGGAACTCCTCGCGCTGCTCCTCGGGCACGAGCCCGACGTCGAGGAACGACAGCACCTGCCCGAGCTTCATCGCGGCGCCCTTCATCGTCCCGAGCGCGGTGACGATCTGCTCAGCCGCCTCGACGTGGCGGCGGTCGAGCGCCGCCTGCGCGTTCTCCTTCGAGCGTGCGACGTTGGCGGCTCGCGTGCCGGCCTGCTTCATCGCCTGACCGGCGGCGAGTCTGCCGAGCTTCGCCGTGCGCGCCACGCGGGAGGTGGGAATTCTG
The DNA here is from genome assembly GCA_035318525.1 of Conexibacter sp. Taxonomy (GTDB): domain Bacteria; phylum Actinomycetota; class Thermoleophilia; order Solirubrobacterales; family Solirubrobacteraceae; genus Conexibacter. The sequence goes on along the minus strand of DATHEP010000006.1, from coordinate 792 downwards.
TCGCGCGCCATCCGCCCCCATGCTAGGTGGCGCCGCCGCTACCCGCGCTGGACCTGGGAACCCGGGACGATGTCGTCCGAGCCGTCCGGCCAGCGGACCCACGCCTTGTGGCCGCCGTCGTAGTCGTCGCCGAGGAGGATCAGCGTGGCCGGCTCGCCGAGCGCGGTGCAGGGCTCGTCGCCCTCCTCGTCGAGCCCGCGCCAGATGCGCACGAACGCATTGAGCTCGCGCTCGTCGCCGACGGTCGTCGGGTCGGTGTGACCGGGGTGGACCGGCGTGTCCGGCGGGAGCGCCAGCAGCTTGTCCATGATCGAGGACTTGATGTCCTCGAACGTCGTGTGGCCCGGCGCGCGCACGCCACCGACCGAGCCCTTGAACAGCGTGTCGCCGGTGAACACGTGCTGCTCAGCGTTGTGGCTGACGAGCAGGGAGACCATGCCCGCCGTGTGCCCGGGCGTGTGCAGCGGCTGGATCCGCAGGCCGCCGACGAGGATCGGCTCGCTCGGCTCGATCTCACCGGTCGCCGCCGGCACCAGCTCGCGCTCGAGCGGGTGGATCAGCACCGGCGTGCCGGGATGGCGTGCCAGCACCTCGTCGAGCGCACAGACGTGGTCGTAGTGGTGGTGCGTGAGCAGGACCTGCACGAGCGTGAGCCGCTCGCGCTCGATCGCGTCGAGCAGCGGCGCCATCGGGCCGCCGGCGTCGATGAACAGCGCTTCACCGCCGTCCTCCGCCGCGAGCAGGTAGGTGTTCGACAGGAACTGGTCGGTCATGGAGCGTTCGAGGATCATG
>DATHEP010000005.1:0-3202 GCA_035318525.1 Conexibacter sp. | reverse complement strand
GTGGACGGCGAGTAGAGCCGACCGACGCTGCGCGGTGCGACCCGGCGGACGCCGAGGGCGTCCCCGTCGTCAGATCGAGCGCGGCTCGACCCGGTCGCCGCCGACCGTCGTCGTCGCGACCGCCTCGACGACCTCGGCCTCCTCGGCCTCGCGCTCGCCGTCGTGCTGCCCGTCGCAGAGGACGCGGAAGTTCCCGGTGACGCCGTTGTCGCCCTGGATCACGATGCCGGGGAGGATCGTCTCGCCCTCCTCCAGGCCGAGCCGCTCCAGGTCGAAGTGCGCAAGCCCGATCCCCCACGCGGTGTGCGTCGGGTTCTCGCGGTCATGCGCGGCGATCGCCTGCGCGAAGCGCTCGAGGTTCTTCGCGATCTTGCCCGTGTCGGCCATGGCCCGGTCGCAGGGTACCGCGCGCGATCGGGCTGGGCGGCGCGTCGGTCAGCTCCCGACGCGCGTCAACCACAACCGGGCTGAGCTGCGACAAGTCCGCGCACCACGTCTACGCTGGTACGAGCTGAAGTGGTGGCGCGCTCGGCGCGAGCCAAGTAGCGTCTCCGCGCATGGCCAGGCGGATCATCCTCGCGGCGCTCACGGGCGTGCTCCTCTCACCGACGGCCGCCGTCGCGCAGCAGGTCGACTGGTCGAGACTCCCATACCTCGTCGACACCCAGCCCAAGCTGATCCTGGGGACTGACGCGACGTGGTCGGGAGCGAAGGTGGTGAACGTGGGCCGCTTCACGCCGGCTGACGCGACGTTCGGCCTGACCCGGAGCTTCACGCGCCGTTACGTCTGGGGCTCGTCGTGCGGACGGTCGGTCGAGCGACGGCGCTTCACGAAGACCGTTCTCGTGCCGGGCCGTCCGAGCGGCGGCACGTTCAACCTCGGCTACGGCCCGGCACGGGGCGGGCAGCCGTTCGAGGGGGCGTCGATGGCGGTCAATGGCGAGACGGTCGTCCGCCTGCCGCGGGGGTATGGGAGAGCGGCGCGTCGGTTTCCCGGTTACCGCACGGGCACCCTGCCCCGCCGGGTCCTCGACGCGTTCCGGCACGGGGCGAACACCGTCGAGATCCGCGCGACCAAGGCCCAGCTCCCAAGGGGCGAGCGCTGCAACGACAGAAAGCTGCCGCGCTACGTCGGGGTGCTCGGCGACCTGGCACTCGACTTCCAAGGCGACGTGCAGATCGCGTCGCCGCAGCTCCAGCACGAGGTCGTCCGCAACGTGACGAACGGGCAGGCGATCCCGATCGAGGGAGTCGTCCGGATCACGAACGCCGGCCCCTCGACCGCGCTGCATGGCGACATTCAGCTCAGCGTCAGCGGCGACGGCTCGTCGGCGCTGGTGCCGCTCCCGCTGCCCGGCGCACCGTTGCACGCGTGCGAGTACGTGCCGTTCGCGCCGGGGGTTCTGAGATGCGAGTACCGCGAGCTGCGCGCCGGGGAGTCGGCGAGCATCAGCTTCCTCGGTGGGACGCAGGCGAACACCGGCTTCTTCTCCGGCGGCGCGGGCCAGATGACGGTCGAGGTCACCGCCTACCCGCGCGGCGCGCTCGCTTTCGAGCCGTTCCCCGCCGACAACCGCCAGGTCAAGCAGATGCTGCTGTGCCAGGCCGGAGCGACCGCCCCGGCGTGCAAGTGACGCTGTCCGGCTTCGCTCAGGCGAACGATCGGAACGCTAGCGAGACTGCTGCTCCGGCGAGCACGTGGCGGCCTTGGGCTAGGCGACTCCGGAGCCGCCCCATCGCGTGCTAGGCGCGCTGCCGTCAAGCAGGACCCAGACGACGACGAGCGCCGTCAGCCGGCGGCGCGCTCGATGATCTCGACGCGGTAACCGTCGGGGTCGCGCACGAAGCACAGCCGGGAGCCGCCCTCGCGCACGCGGTACGGCGGCTTCTCCGGCTCGATCCCCTGCTCGGCGAGGCGCGCGAGCGTGCCGTCGAGGTCGTCGGCAGTGATCGCGATGTGGCCGTAGCCGGTGCCGATCTCGTAGGGCTCCTCGCGGCCGATGTTGTAGGTCAGCTCGAGCCGCGGCGAGTCGCCGTCGCCGGGCATGTTCATGAAGACGTTGATCGCCTCGTCGCGGATCGGCATGCGCGCGACCTCCGCGAAGCCGAGCGCCTCGTAGAAGGCGACGGAGCGATCGATCTCCAGGATCCGGTAGCAGGTGTGGATGAGCGGCATCGATGGCTCCTTGCGTCGTGTCAGAAGATCTCGCGCGGGCTGCGTCTCGCGGCGAAGGGATGCTGGTAGCGGCGCTGGAAGGCTGGCGTCAGCGGCGCCGCGAAGGCCGGCGAGACGGTGAGGCCCCAGCGGCCGCCCCACGCGTTCCATGACGCGGGCGCGCCGTTGGCCGAGGTCGGCAGCAGCCGCACGCAGCGTCCCCGGCAGCCGGCCGCGGTGTTGCCTGCCCACGGGCGCTTGCCGTCGAAGCGCGCCTCCGGCAGGGTGCCCTCCGTCTGCCGGCAGCGGCGCGTGCACGGCTGCGGGTAGGAGGCGTGCCCGCCGCGCGTCACGTACACACGCACGCGACGCCCGACGGCCTGGCGCACGGCGGCGGGGTAGCGCCACGCGTCGGCGTGGGCGGCGAAGTGGACGTCGAGCAGGCGCTCGCCGCGCCGGTCGGCGATCACCGTCACGCCCTCCCAGTCCCCCTCGTGCTCCTCGAAGCCGTAGGCGTTGTGACGCAGGAACCACCAGTAGTCGATCGCGATCCGTCTGTCGCCGCGCGTCACGTGCGCGTAGATGACGGAGGGCGTGTCGGGATCGTCGGGCGGGCCGTCGCCGCGCAGGTCGAGGTGGTCGACGGGCGGCGTCAGCTGCGCGACGCTCGTCAGCGGCGTGCACGACGCGGGCGCGAGCGGGCAGGCGAGGTGGCCCGGCTCGGCGAGGAAGCGGTCGACGTCGAGCGGGCGCCAGCGCTCGCCCGAGTCGAACAGCAGGTGAGGGCGGAATCTCAGCGCAAGGGCGCGGTTGTCGCCGGTCGCGGTCGCCGCGGTGGCCGGGAGCGCGGACAGCGCGCACACCGCCAGCGCTCCCGCGATCGCCAAGGCTGCTCGCCGCATCATCTGATCTTCGCAGGCCGCGCGGGTAAGCTCGCGCACATGATCCTCGAACGCTCCATGACCGACCAGTTCCTGTCGAACACCTACCTGCTCGCGGCGGAGGACGGCGGTGAAGCGCTGTTCATCGACGCCGGCGGCCCGATGG
>DATHEP010000004.1:0-4403 GCA_035318525.1 Conexibacter sp. | reverse complement strand
CGACCCGTCGGGGAGCAGGGTCGCGACGTGGCCGTAGTTGGGGCCCTCGAAGAGGGCGCGGACCTCGTCGGGCAGTGCGGCCATCGCGGCGAGCCTACCGCTCGCGCGGCACAGGGCCGCGAGTGGACGACTACCCTGGAGATGATGCAACCGGCCGCCTGCGCACCGCCCCCGAACGGCAGGGTCATCGCGTGAGCGCGCTGCGGAGCCTGCCCCACGTCGACCGGGTCGCAGTACAGGAGCGCGCGGCCGCCCTGGGCAAGCGCTCGATCAAGACGGACGCCAAGCGGCAGGGGATCCGGCTTGCGATCTCGCTGCTCGACCTGACCACGCTCGAGGGACAGGACACGCCGGGCAAGGTGCGCCAGCTCGCCGCCAAGGCCGTGACGCCGTCATCGGAGTACCCCGAGGTGCCCTCATGCGCCGCCGTGTGCGTGTACCCGTCGCTCGTCCCCGTCGCGGCCGATGCGGTGAGTGGCACCGGGGTCCGCGTGGCCTCCGTCGCGACGGGCTTCCCGGCGGGTCAGACGCCGCTCTCCACTCGGTTGGAAGAGACGCGCTGCGCGGTCGCCGACGGCGCGCACGAGATCGACATGGTGATCTCGCGCGAGGCGTTCCTGTCCGGGGACGACACGCGTGTCGCCACCGAGATCGCGCTGGTCAAGGATGCGTGCGGCGAGGCACACCTCAAGGTGATCCTCGAGACGGCGGAGCTCGGCTCCTACGACCACGTCCGGCACGCCTCGATGCTGGCGATGGAGGCGGGCGCGGACTTCATCAAGACGTCGACCGGCAAGGCCGCGCAGGGCGCCACCCCCGGGGTCGTCCTCGTGATGCTGGAGGCGATCCGCGACTACGTCGACCGGACGGGGCGCGTCGTCGGGATGAAGGCGGCCGGCGGTGTCTCGACCAGCAAGCAGGCACTGCACGTGCTGGTGCTGGTCAAGGAGACCCTCGGCGACGAGTGGCTGACGCCCGAGCGCCTGCGCATCGGCGCGTCGTCCGTCCTCAACGACCTGCTCATGCAGTACGCCAGGACCGCGACCGGCCGCTACGGGCGGTCCGAGGACTTCTCGAAGGAGTGATGCGATGAGCGCCACCGCAGCCGGGTCCGGGGATCAGCGCACGGCGCTGCGCTGGGACTACTCACCGGCGCCGGAAGCGACGGACCACGTCAGGCTGCGCGACCGCTACGGGCTGTTTGTCGACGGCGAGTTCGTCGAACCGGCCGAGGGCGGCTACGCGCCGACGATCAACCCGGCGACGGAGGAGCCGCTGGCCGAGATCGCGCAGGCGACGGCCGCCGACGTCGAGCGGGCCGTGGCGGCGGCCCGCGCCGCCCAGCCGGGATGGGCGGCGCTCCCGCCGCTCGAGCGCGGCAAGTACGTGTTCCGCATCGCGCGCCTCATCCAGGAGCGGTCGCGCGAGCTGGCGATCGTCGAGACGCTCGACGGCGGCAAGCCGATCAAGGAATCGCGCGACGTCGACATCCCGCTCGCGGCCGCGCACTTCTTCCACTATGCGGGTTGGGCGGACAAGCTCGTGCACGGGCTCGCGGGCGGTCCGGTCGCGCCCCGCGGCGTTGCCGCGCAGATCGTCCCATGGAACTTCCCGCTCCTGATGGCGGCGTGGAAGCTGGCGCCGGCGCTCGCGTGCGGGAACGCAGCGATCCTCAAGCCCGCGGACACGACGCCGCTCACGGCGCTGCTGCTTGCCGAGATCTGCCGCGAGGCCGAGCTGCCCCCGGGGGTCGTCGGCATTCTGCCCGGGGACGGCGCGACCGGCGCGGCGCTGGTGCGGGCCGACGGGATCGACAAGGTCGCGTTCACCGGCTCGACCGCCGTGGGACGCGAGATCCAGCACGCGCTCGCGGGCCGCGATATCGGTCTGACGCTGGAGCTCGGTGGCAAGTCGGCGAACATCGTCTTCGAGGACGCCGCGATCGAGCAGGCGGTGGAGGGGATCGTCCAGGGCATCTTCTTCAACCAGGGGCACGTCTGCTGCGCAGGCTCCCGGCTCCTGGTCCAAGAATCCGTGGCCGACGCCGTGGTCGAGCGGCTCTGGCGCCGCATGCAGCTCTTGCGCGTCGGCGATCCGCTCGACAAGAACACGGACGTCGGGGCGGTCAACTCGCGCGCGCAGCTCGACCGCATCCGCGCCGCGGTCGCCGCCGGCGAGGAGGAGGGAGCGGTGCGGCGCGCCGTCGCCTGCGACCTGCCCGAACGCGGGTACTGGTTCCCACCGACGATCTTCACCGGCGTCTCGCCTGCGCACCGGATCGCGATCGACGAGATCTTCGGTCCCGTGCTCACCGTCTCGACGTTCCGCACCCAGGCCGAGGCCATCGAGAAGGCCAACAACTCACGCTACGGGCTCGCAGCCGGGATCTGGACGGACAAGGGCGCCAAGGCGTTCGAGGTGGCGTCCGCCCTGCAGGCCGGGGTGGTGTGGCAGAACACCTACAACCACTTCGACCCGACCGCGGCGTTCGGCGGGTTCAAAGACAGCGGGTTCGGACGCGAGGGCGGCGCCGCGGGACTGCGCCCATACGTCAGGCAGAGCTGAGCCATGCACGTCGCCGTCCGCAAGACGTACAAGCTCTACATCGGCGGGGCGTTCGTGCGCTCGGAGTCCGGCAGGCACGACCCCGCACTCGACCACCGGGGAGGGCATGTGGCCAACATCCCGCGCGGCTCGCGCAAGGACGTCCGCGACGCGGTCGCGGCGGCGCGCAAGGCCCAAGGCCCGTGGGCCGCGCGCACGGCGTACAACCGCGGGCAGGTCCTCTACCGGGCGGCGGAGGCGCTGGAGTCCCGCGCGCTCGAGTTCGCGCAGCAGGCGACGCGGGTGTCCGGGCTAGAAGGCGCACGCGCACGCGAGGATGTCAGCGCGGCCGTCGATCTGCTTGTCCACTACGCGGGCTGGACGGACAAGCTTCATGCGGTGCTGGGCGGCGTGAACCCTGTCGCCGCGCCGTTCCTGTCGTTCTCGACCCCGGAGCCGACCGGCGTCGTCGGCGCGGTGTGCGCCGACGACCCGTCGCTCGCCTCCGTCGTGGGGGTCATCGCACCGGCGCTTGCCGCCGGCAACACTGTCGTCGCGATCCTGCCCGAGCGCTGGCCGCTCACCGGGCTCGATCTCGGGGAGGTGCTCGGCGTCTCCGACGTGCCGGGCGGCAGCGTCAACCTGCTGTCCGGCCGCACCGCCGAGCTCGCACACGCGCTCGCTGGCCACCGCGGTGTCAACGCGCTGATCGAGGCCACCGGCGACCCGGAGATCGCCAGGACGGTCGACGAGCTGGCCTCCGAAACGCTCAAGCGGGTCCTGCACCTCCCCGCGCCGGCGCCGCTCGTCACGACCTCGTGGGAGGCTCTGCGGCGCTTGGAGTCGCTCACCGAGATGCGCACCGCCTGGCATCCCGTGGGTGCGTGAAGAGCGCGACCAACTCGCGCGGCTCAAGCGTGGCTCGCCACCCATCGTCGCAACAGCGGGGCGAGTGACGCGGCGCCGCGCTCGCCCTCGGCCAGCGTCTGCTCGTGGGAGAGCGCCACGTCGCCCATCCCCTCGGCGAGGTTGGTGACCACGGACACGGCCGCGACGCGCAGGCCGCAGTGGCGCGCGACGATCGCCTCGGGCACGGTCGACATCCCGACGAGGTCGGCGCCCATGGTGCGGAACGCGCGGATCTCCGCCGGGGTCTCGAAGCTCGGGCCGGTGACGGCGAGGTAGACGCCGTCGTGCAGCGGCGTGCCGAGCGCGTCGGCGGCCGCGTGCAGCCCGGCGCGCAGCTCGGGGTCGTAGGTGCCCGAGAGGCTCGGGAAGCGCGGGCCGACCTCCTCGTCGTTGGGCCCCATGAGCGGGTTGAAGCCCTGCATGTTGATGTGATCGGTGAGGGCCACGAGGCTGCCGGGGCCGGCTTCGGGGCGCAGGGAGCCGGCCGCGTTGGTGAGCACGAGGATCTCCGCTCCGAGCAGGCGCAGGGTCCGGATCGGAGTCGTGACCGCGCTCGCCTCGATCGCCTCGTAGACGTGCGAGCGCCCGCGCAGGCACGCGACCGGGACGCCGTCGAGGTGGCCGAGCGTGAGCGCGCCCGCGTGGCCGGAGACGGTGCCGACGCGGAAGCCGGGCAGATCGGCGTACGGGATCGTGACCGCATCGGCGAGCTCGTCGGCGAGCGCGCCGAGCCCGGAGCCGAGCACCAGCCCGAGCCGCGGCGTGAATCCGGGCGCGCGCTCGGCGACCGCGGAGGCGGCCTCGCGGGCGCTCATCCCAGGCTCTCCGGGCCGAAGGACAGCGGCAGCAGCTCCGCCAGCGAGGTCGTGCGGCGCACGCGCTCGAGGTCGGCGAGATGGATCGGCGCGTCCTGGTCGGCGAACTCCCGCAGGCGCTGGCGGCACCCGCCG
>DATHEP010000003.1:0-3817 GCA_035318525.1 Conexibacter sp. | reverse complement strand
CTCGCGCTGGCGCGGGACGCCGCGATCGGACTGGTCGGCGCCTTCGCGCTCGTCTCCGCGATCACGCTCGTGCGCGCCGGCGCGCTGCCCGACCCCGCGCTCGCGTTCCGCTTCGCGAGACTGTTCGCGTCCGCCGGCTTCGCGATGTTGCCGATGCCGAGGCTCGGCCTGCACACGCTCCTCTACGTGACGTTCGCGGCCGCGCTCGTCGTCGCGACCGTGCGCGCGCTCGGCGCGAACGCGGACACGGAGGGGGACGCGGACGACCCGGGGCGGGAGCGCGTCCTCACCGGCCTGCTCGCGTTCAGCGCGATCTTCGGCCTCGGCACGGGCAGCTACTACGCCGGCCGCTCGCACCCCGAGGTGCTCGTCGCCTCGTTCGCGATCTGGTCCTTCACGCTCGCGCTGCTGACGTTCATCGTGGTGCGGCGACTCGCCGCCCAGGAGTCGCGCTGGCCAGAGCCGGCCGCGGCGATCTGCCTCGTCGCGTTCTGCGCCGCGGCCTGCTCGCTCGCGCAGACGCCCGCGCCGTGGTCGCAGCTCGACCGCCTCGGCCAGACGACCGAGCCGGTCTTCCGCGAGCCCGCCGGCCAGGCGTTCGTCGCCGAGCACGTGCAGCGCGGCGAGCGCGTCGCGATCCTCATGCTGCTCGGCCACCGCATGGGCGAGAATCTCGAAGTCCAGAGCGTGACGCCCTACACCGGCAGCCAGTCGATGCCCGCCGTCGAGCAGCTCGACGAGACCGTCAGCGCGCTGCGTGAGGAAGGCGGCCGCAAGCTCTTCCTGTCGACCACCGACACCGCGCCCGAGGTCCGCCCGGCGCTCAGAGAGGCCGGCTTCGCGCTCGAGGCGGACGACGCGAACGGCACCGAGCTGTGGGTCGACGGCGGCGCCGGCGCCGGCAGATAGCAGGCGCCGAACGCCGGGCGGCGGGGCCCGCTACCGCCGCATGATCGCCAGCAGCGAGAGGCCCGCCGGCAGCGAGCGTCTGGCGCCGCGCAGCCAACTGGCCTCGAGCTTCATCGGGAACTCCAGCACGGGCGACATCCAGTCCGGCGTCATGTCGACATCGGAGCCGTGCTGGCCGTGGTCGACCCCGTTCGCGATCTCGGCCATGCTGCCGTCGGCGATCGCTCTGCGGTGGCGCAGCCGCTGCGTCAACCGCACCGCCGCCGCCGGCGGCAGCAGCAGCGAGTTGAAGTAGGTCATCCGCTCGATCGTCCAGCCGGTGTCGGCGGCGAGCGCGCGCATCATGGGACGGTCGTAGCGGCGGTGGTGGTTGTTGAAGATGTCGTGGCTCGACCACAGCGCTCTGAGGGCCGGCACGGTCATCAGGAAGCGGCCGCCCGGCTTCGTCACGCGGCCGAGCTCGCGCAGCGTCACGCGGTCGTCAGCGGTGTGCTCGACCATGTCGAGCGAGATCACGAGGTCGAACGTCGCGTCCGGCCACGGCAGCTCCTCGACCGGCCCTTGCACTACGTCCTCGTGCCCACGGCTGCGGGCGATCTCGACCGAGCCGGGATTGAGGTCGAGCCCCGTCACCTGGCCGTAGCCGCGCAGCTCGTCGAGCAGGCGGCCCGAGCCGCAGCCCGCGTCGAGCACGCGCATCGTCGGCCCCACCGGCAACTGCGCCAGCTCGTCACAGACGATCCGGCGCCGACCGCGATACCACCAGTGGCGGTCCTCGTGGTCCAACATCGCTTGCACCTCGACCCGGTCCATGACGTTCAGTCCCCCATTCTCTCGTACAGCATCGATTGCGATTACGTCACCGCGCGCACCTAGCGCGCGATGCTCACCCGCCGCGGCGGTCCCGCCGGGCGCGGAGTGCCGCCGGCGCGCACGATCGCTTCGACCAGCGCGTCCTCCCACAGCCCCACGTTGGCGGAGACCGACTGCGCCCGCCCCCACTTGCGCGCGCGCTTGGCGAGCTTGCGGCGCTCACGCGGCTTCTCGACCAGGCGCCCGAGCGCCTCGCACCAGCCGTCGTCCGGCACGAGCCGGCCGCCCTGCTGCTCGCCAAGGTCGGCGTACGGCCCGACGGGCGAGGCGAGCCATGGTCTGCCGAGCGCCGCGTACTCCTTCACCTTGATGTTCGAGCGCGCATGGTTGAAGGGGATGTCGGCGATCGGCGCGAGCCCGATGTCGTACTCGGCAAGCTTCGGCGGCAGGTCGAGGAAGTCGACGTGGGTGACGTGGCGAGAGCGCTCGTGGCGCAGGCCGAGGCTGACGCCGATCGTCTCGACCACCAGTTGCGGATGGGCGTCGAGCGCTTGGCCGAGCTGGTCGCGCAGCGGGAGCCGCTCGACGTCGACGTGGTGCTCCTGCCCCGCGAGCCAGCCGGCGACGACGTGGTCGCCGTTGGGCGGCGCGCTCGCATTCAGGGCCGCGTCCGGCACGCAGTTCTCGATCAGCTGCACGTGCTCGGCACCGTACTCCCGGAAGCGCTCGATCACGACGCGGCTCGGCGCGGTCGCAAGGTCGGCAAGCTGGACGAGTCTGCGTATCTGGCGCAGCGCGCGGTCGCCCGCGAAGCCGCCGTAGTCCTTGTGCGACGCGTTGTTTCTCGGCACCGCGCGCATGTCGTCGTCGTTGTCGTAGACGACGGCGATCCCTCGCTGCTTCGCATGACGGACGATCTGCAGCACTTCGTCATCGTGCTCTCGGTAGACGTGGACGACGTCGCAGCCGGCGATCAGCTCGCCGCGGATGCCCACTCTCGGCCGCCACACCTGCACGAGCTCGTGGCCGCGCTCGTTGAGCGCGACCATCGGTCCTATGCCGCGATACCAGCCCCCGGGAGCCTCCGGGTTGGCGATGAATCCTATGCGCACCCGATCGTCCCCTTCCCCCTCGCGACGATGCGCCTGCGAGCCCGGCACGATACACCGAACCCGGGTGCGAGACTACCAGCCGCTGGTACAGTCGGGCGATAGTCGAAAAGGGGGAAGAACGGCGATGGAGGGGGAGCAACTCGCCTACGAGATCCGACGCGCGATCGTCGACGAGTCGATGCGCGCAGGCGTGGGCCACATCGGCTCGGCGCTGTCGATCGCCGACCTGCTGGCGGCGCTCTACGGCGGCGTGCTGCGGATCGGCGAAGTGCGCGAAGCGCAGCGCGACCGGCTCGTGCTGTCCAAGGGTCACGCGGCGCTCGCGCTGTACGCCGCGCTGGCCGCGACCGGCCGCATGGACCGCGAGCTGCTGTCGACCTACTGCGGCGACGGCTCGATGCTCGGCGCGCACCCCGAGCACGTGCTGCCGGGCGTCGACTTCTCGACCGGGTCGCTCGGGCAGGGCCTCTCGATAGCGGCCGGCGCGGCGCTGGCGGCGCAGCGCCAGCGCTCCGCGCGGCGCGCGTTCGTGGTGATGAGCGACGCGGAGATGAACGAGGGCTCGATATGGGAGGCGGCGATGTTCGCCGCGCACCACCGCCTGTCGAACCTGATCGTGCTGGTCGACGTCAACGGCCAGCAGGCGCTCGGCTACACGCGCGAGGTGATGGACCCCGGTCCACCGCCCCGCGACCGTTGGACGGCGTTCGGCTGGGACGTGCACGAGGTCGAAGGCCACGACCCGTCCGGCATCGCCGGACTGATCGGCGAGCTCGACGTGCAGGGCGGCCCACCGCACGTGCTGCTCGCCGAGACCGTGTTCGGCCGCGGCGTGTCGTTCATGGAGAGCCAGATCGAATGGCACTACCTGCCGCTCGAAGCCGAGACGCACCGGCAGGCGGTGACGGAGCTCGAGGCGGGCGTCGGCGGACCCGCCGCCACGCCCGGGGCAGCCTGAGGGCGCGATGACCGCGACCCGCTCA
>DATHEP010000002.1:0-2012 GCA_035318525.1 Conexibacter sp. | reverse complement strand
TACGTGCTGGTCGGGCTGGTTGGCTTCGCCGTGCATCGCCGTGCCGGCCGCGACGCGGCCCGCGAGCAGGCGTAGGATCGCGCCGCGATGGTCGCCGACGCCTCCGAGATCTTCGCGCCCGGCCTGCTCGACGGACAGGTCGCGCTCGTCACCGGCGGCGGCACCGGGCTGGGGAAGGCGGCGGCGCACGAGCTGGCGCGCTGCGGTGCCGCGGTCGTGCTGGCAGGTCGCCGCGCCGAGGTGCTCGACGCGGCCGCCGCCGAGATCGGCCCGGCCGCGTCGACCGTGGTCGGCGACATCCGCGAGGACGACTCGGCCGCGGCGGTCATCGACACCGTGCTCGAGCGCCACGGCCGCCTCGACGTGCTCGTCAACAACGCCGGCGGCCAGTACTTCGTGCCGGCCGAGGCGATCGCGACGAAGGGCTGGCAGGCGGTCTTCCGGCTCAACGTCGGCGGGACGACGCGGATGGCGGAGCTGGCCGTCGAGCGCGCGATGCGACCGGCGGGACGGGGGACGATCCTCAACGTGACGCTCTCGCCCCACCACGGCCTCGCCGGGATGACGCATTCGAGCGCCGCGCGCGCCGCCGTCGAGGGGCTCACGCGCGCGTGGGCCGAGCAGTGGGCAGCCGACGGGATCTCCGTCGTCGCGCTTGCCGCCGGGCACTTCGAGACGGAGGCGCTCGACAAGTACCCCGACGTCGTGCGCGCGGGGGCCGCGCGTACGGTCCCGCTGCAGCGGCTGGGGCAGCCGATCGAGCACGCCTGGCTCGTCGGGCTGCTCGCCTCGCCGCTGGGTCGTGCCTTCAGCGGCTCGGTCGTCACGCTCGACGGCGCGCGCGACAACTGGTTCGGCCCCTGGCCGCCGCCGACGCTCGCCGACGACGAGGGCGTCGTGCCGACGGAGGAGCGGCGGCCGGCGGCGGGGCGCTGACGTCCTGTCGCGCCGCCGCCGCCGAGCCGGGCCCTTCCCCCAGCGCGGCCGGCCTCCTCAGCTCAGCAGGAGACCAGCAGGTGGAACGCGCGGTCGGCCTCTCTGCCGTCGCTGCCGGCGGTCGCGACGTGGATGCCGTTCGCGTTGTCTCTGAGCGGCGCGACCGCGATCTCGCCGGTGAGCGGCGCGGCCCCTGCCTGCACGAGCGTGGCGGCCGGGACGCAGCCGCGCACGTCGCGGTCGAAGATCACCTGGTAGCTGCCGACGGCGAGCTTCGCGGATGAGACGACGCTGCGGTCGTTGCTCTTGGCGCCGTCGCCGGCGAGGGTGACGCGCAGCGTGAGGCCGGTCGCCTGGGCCGCGCTGTCGGCCGTTCTCGCTCTCGCCGCGCTCGCGACCTCGGGGATTCTCGTGCCGTCGAGCGCCTGCTCCTTGATCGCGCCGCCGCCGAGGCTGTCTCTCTTGAACTCCTGGCCGCGCAGCGTGCCGTCCTTGAAGTCCTCGTTTCTGATCGTGCCGTTCTGGATCTCGCGCGTCGTGATCGAGCCGGTCGCGAGCGCGTACGAGGTGCCGCTGAGCGCGGCGAACAGGGCGATGCAGGAGATGATCAGCGCGGGCGAGGGGAGTCGCCGGCGCTTGCGGGGTCCGTCGGGCATGGTGGGGGCCTCCGGGTCGGATGGGGTCCTGACCCGGAACACGACACCCCGTGCGAGGGTTGCGGGGGCAGGTCGTCGTTCCGACCTGTGCGCCCCCGCTGCAACGGATCGTGCGGCTCAGCCGCGCGCGACGAGCATCGCGATCCCCTGGCCGCCGCCGATGCAGAGCGTCACGAGGCCGAGCTCGTGGTCGCCGCGCTCCATCTCGGCGAGCAGCTTCACGGTGATCGCCGCGCCGGTGGCGGCGACCGGATGCCCGAGCGCGATCGCGCCGCCGTTGGGGTTCACCTTCGCCTCGTCGAGGCCGAGCTCGTCGATCACAGCGAGCGACTGCGCCGCGAACGCCTCGTTCAGCTCGATCACGCCGACCTCGTCGAGCGAGCGGCCGGCGCGCTCGAGCACGATGCGGGTGACGGGAAC
>DATHEP010000001.1:0-9763 GCA_035318525.1 Conexibacter sp. | reverse complement strand
GAGCGCCGCGGCGCTCAGAACGGCAGCGCAGCGCTGTGGCGGCGCGTGACGACGATCTCGCCGTCTGCGGGGGGAGCGGGCGGCGTCGCCGCCGGCGGTTGCGCGGTCGCGGCGGCCGGGGCCGCGAGCAGCTCCACGAGCGCGTCGCGGGCGGCGAGCGGGTCGTCGCCGAGGCGCTGGACCGTGCTCGCGCCGGTGTCGGGCAGCGCGCCGCCGAAGGCCAGCACGTCGATCCCCTCCCGCGCGCTGCGCACGGCGTAGACGAGCCGGCCGATCGCGTCGAGCGAGGCGCGCGTGCCGCCGAGCACGAGCGCGTCGGGGCGCAGCGCGCGCAGCGCGCGACCGAGCCGTGCCGGCTCCGTCGCGGCGGTCAGCACGAGCGTGCGCAGCCCGGCGCGGCGCAGCATCAGCTCAAGCGCCTGGACCTGCAGCGCGTGCTGGTCGCCCGGGGCGGTCGCGTCGAACAGCAGGACGCTCTCGGCGCGCGTGGCGGCCGGCGCGATGCGGCGCATCGCGGACAGCCAGCCGGTCGCGTAGCGCCAGGCGAAGGCGTGCTCGGGGCTGCCGGGCTCCTCCGCGTGCAGCTCGGCGACGGCGGGCAGCAGGACCTCCTCGACGGTGCGCTCCAGCGAGCGCAGTGCCAGGCTCTCTTCCAGCAGGTGGTTGGCCTTGTCCTCCTCGAAGCGCGCGAGCGCGAGCGCGAGGCGAGTCGACGACGGCGGCCCGGCGCCGCGCTGGCGCGCGATCGAGATCGCGGAGGAGACGTTCTGCGTCTCTTCGAAGGCCTGCTTGAGCGCCTCCACCTCGGCCAGGTCGTACTGGCGGTGGCCGCCGCTCGTGCGGTTGGGCGAGGGGTAGCCGAAGCGGCGCTCCCAGCTGCGCAGCGTGTTCGGGCTGACGCCGAGCATCACGGCCGCCGCGTTGGTTCGAATCCCGCTCATCGCAGGAGGGTTATCGCCGCTGCGGCCGCTTCTGGCAACAGACGCAACGAAAGCTGCACCGCGCAAGGCGGGGTGCGCGGGAAGGAGACGGGCCCGCGGCGGCGACGGGCGCCGCCTGCGGATCAGTCCTCGAGCACGATGAGCGCGGCGCGCGGCGGACCGCAGGCGCCGACGCGCAGCGGCATGCGCACGCCGAAGACGTTCGCGGGGCGCACCATCAGGCGGCGCACCTCATCCTCGCCGCCCGCCGCGTGCATGATCGCGCCGGCGAGGCTCTCCGGGCCGGACGCTTCCGCGTCGGCCGGCGTCAGCAGCTCGGTGATCGGACGGTTGATGACGTCGGTCTCGGCGACCGCCAGCATCGATTCGCTGGCCGACGACATCGCGCAGACGGCGAGCGACCCGTCGACGATCACGAACGGGTCATCGGGTCTCGGCGCGACGTCGGCGCGCGCCTCGAGCAGCAGGCCGAGGCCGCAGTCGCCGCACACACGCGCCGGCGGCGCCGGCGTCTCGTTGTTCGGCGGCGGCGCCCCGCAGTGGCCGCAGAACCACTGGGAGGGACAGGCCTCCTCAGCGGTCGACGGAACGAGCCGCAGCATCGCGCGTCGATCAATAGCAGCCATGGTCCCCTGAGCCTCCGTGCCCTTGTCCGTGATCTACGCCCCGTCGGCGACAAGCCGAGCGGGTGACGTCCCTGTCGTGATGCTCGTGACCGGATGGCTCACGATGTCGATCATCTGGCGAGCTGCCTCTCCTGGCGTGCTCGGGAGGATCGTAGCGCCGGTGGTGCGGACGCGTGTCCGTTGCGGTCCGCGTCGGTACACCGCGATCGGCAGCGGACCGGTCGCGAGCCGCACCGCGTACGCCCAGCGCGCGACGGCGTCGTCCGACAGCGCGCCGCCGGCGATCACCACCCCGTCCGGGCGATGCGTCGCGAGCGCCTCGCTCATGTTCGCGATCCCGCGCACCGAGAGCCCGAGCACACGGGCTCCGGCGCGCATTGCGAGCAGCTCCAGCGACCGCACGTAGGCGGCATCCGGATCCAGCTCGTCACGCGTGGCGTCGCCCAGCACGATCGTGGCGGACGACTCCATGCCCGGGGTCACGAGCCGCTGCGCGCGGCGCAGCCAGCTGTTGCCCCAGCGCGCGGCGAACGCCCACTGCACGGACTCGGTTCCGTGCCGTCGGGCGACCTCGTCGAGCGAGTTCAGCAGCACCTCCTGCACCGTGCGGTCGAGGGAGCGCAGCGCGAGGGCTCCCTCGATCGCATTGTCGGCGCGCGGGCCGTCGAACGCGTTGAGCGCGCCGACGAGTGCATTCGTGTCGGCTCCCAGGCCCTCCCGCGCACGTGACACCGCGGAGGAGATCGAGAGTCCGTCCAGCAACGCGTCGCGGAGGGCAGCGATCTCCCCGTGCGTGTAGAGGCGATGGCGACCTGGAGACCGCTGCGGACGCGGGAAGCCGAAACGGCGTTCCCACGCGCGCAAGGTGTTCGGGCTGACGTTCAGCAAAGCGGCGGCCTCGCTGGTCTTCAGGTAGCGCATCACAGGAAAGGTCGGCGTTTCGCCCCCTTGCATCCCTGATGTGCACCTATTTGCACAACTTCTGGCGCGATTTGCGTGCAAAACCTCCATCGAACGGCTACGATTCCCTGCGAAGGGCAGCGGGCCCGGTGCCGGTCAGCACGGCGCCAATGGGCCAGTGCAGCGCGAGACCAGAAGGAGGTCTTTATGTTCTGGCGGAGCAAGTAGGTTTCACGAGACTCGTAATGGTCCGCTAGGACCGTTACCTTCCGGACATGCGGGTCGTGCGCGCATGGCCGCGAAGGGACAGCCTCGCAAGGGGGATCGCCCTCCTCGGCGCACTCGGATGTGTCGCGTGGGCGCTGGTTGCCGCCGAACCTGATCGACTGTCCTGGTTGTTTGTCGTGCTGGCCCTCGGTGCGACGGGCGCGAACCTGTTCGACGCCCGCACCGAGGCGCAGCGCGTCTCCATCTCGGGTGCCGCCCTGGCGGCCATCCTCGTGATCGCGTTCTTCGGCCCCGCATGGGCCTTCGTCGTCGTGGTCCTGTCGGAGCTGGCGAGCTGGCTCGTCGAGCGCTACCGGCTCGAGAGCGTCCCGATCAACATCGTCGGCTCCGGTCTCCCCGTGCTGATCGCCGGCACGGTGTTCGAGGCCGTGCGGCCGATCGACGATGGCTCGTTCGGCTTCTTCGCCGCGCTCGCGCTGGCGGCCGTGCTGGTGCTCGTGCTCAACCTCGTGATCGTCGCCGGCCTGCGCGCGCCGATCGACGGGGTGCCGTTCCTCACGATGGTGTCGAGCGCATCGCAGCAGCTGCTGATCTCGCTCGCGATCAACGTGCCGCTCGCGCTCGCGGCAGCGGGCCTGATTCTCGAGCTGGACCTCGGCGGCACCGCATTCGCCGCCTTCACGCTGATCGCGTTCAGCTACATGGCGAGCCTCGTGGCGACCGCGCGCTTCCGCAGCAAGCAGTATGCGTCGCTGTCGTGGGGCGTGCTGTCGGGCCTGCTGCGCACGCTCGACATCCGCGACCCGCGCGCCGCCCGACACGCGGCGGCGGTCGCCGCGTTCGCGCGCGACATCGCGCGCGAGGCCGGCATGGACGAGGAGGAGTCCGAGCTCGTCCACACCGCCGGCCTGCTGCACGACATCGGGCAGTTCGCGCTCTCGGACCGCGTCTTCGAGCGCGGCCGCGTACTGACCGACGACGACTGGGTCGCGATCCGCCGCCACCCGGAGCTCGGCGCCGACATGCTGCGCGACCTCGGTCTCTACGGCCCGGTCGCGGAGATCGTCCACGCGCACCACGAGCGGATCGACGGGCGCGGCTACCCGGACCGCCTGAAGGGCGACGACATCCCGGCGGCGGCGCGGATCATCGCCGTCGCCGAGGTCTACGACACGCTGACGGCGCACGACACCTACCGCACACCGGTCAGCTCGTTCGAGGCGCTGACCGAGCTGCGCCGCGTGGCCGGCTCACAGCTCGACGCGGACTACGTCGAGGCGTTGGCGAGAGTGCTTGCGGGCAGCGACGCGGCCTACCGCCATGCCGACGCCGCCGACTTCGGCAGCGAGCTCGACCTGGAGCGGCGCATCAACGAGGCGGCGGTGAGCTAGGCCTCGGTGTCGCTGGGGCCGTGGCGCTCCGCTCGGCGCGGTGCGGGGGTGCGTGGCGTGCGTCGTTTGGCATCGAGGGGGAGGGAGCGGGAGCACCGGCCGGGTCGGCGCTCGGACCGGCGACGGTGGTGCCCAGCTCTGTCACGAAACCGCGCCGAACTGCGCAGCCGCTCGCGATCGCCCGCGACCCGCCGGGATGACTGCCCCTCTGTACATCCATACCGAGGTCAAAAGGGCAGTGATCGGGAAGGCCGTGGCGCACCGCGCAACCGCACACGCGCCCTGCGACGAAACCGCGCAAGACCGGCGCCGCTGGTGCCACTGCATCCTCCCCCTCCCCAGCCGACCGGGGCACGCCGCTCAGCGACAGACCGCCGGAGCGGAGCGCCACCCGCCGCGGGAACGACGAAGCGCGCCGCAGGCGCGGCGCGCGAAGGGGGACCGGGTGGCGGGGGCGCTCAGCTCGCGACGCGCTGCAGGAACGAGTCCTCTTGGCGCTCGCGCACCGAGAAGCTGTTCTGCTGCAGGGAGCGCACGAACTGTTCGATGTGCTCGACGCTGAAGCGACGTTGCCCGCCCGGCGTCCGGTAGGACTGGAGGTAGCCCATATCGGACCAGCGGCGCACCGTGCCCAGCGAGACCCCAAGCTCTCGCGCCGCTTGGGAGGTGGAGAGCCCCAGCGGCCGTGAGTTCATCCCGTGCATCTGCAAAGGCATGCGACCATTAGGGAGGGTTTGCGCCTTCTGTGAAGGTCATAGGGAGCTTTTGCACAACCTCTGTGGCAGAACGTGACGCGAGTGGTGCGGCGTGCCAGGATGCGACGCGTGGGACGGTTCGGCGTCGCTTGCCTGCTCGCAGCGCTCGCCCTCGGCGCGTGCGGCAAGCGAGCTGCGATGCCGCGGGCGTGCATCGAAGCACAGTCGGAGGACGTCCTGCAAGCGCTCGGACGGGCACCCGGCGTCGTCGCGCTCGGTGACGGGACTCGGCTCTCGGACTGCGTGGCGTACGCGATCGACGACGCCCGGTTGCAGGCGCTCGGGGCGACGCTCACGACCGCCGCGGACCGCCTGGCGGCGCGGATGCACGACGGCGGTCCGGACGGCGACGCGGACGCTCGGCTCGCCGCCGAGCGCGCGGCGCTCCAGCTCGGATTCCTCGCCGGCGCGGTCACCCGGGGCGCGGCACGGACGGCCGGCTTCCAGGGCGACCTCGCCGACCGCATCGCCGGCACCGCGACGATCGACGGCGGGGCCCGGCGGGCGGCGCTGCTGCGAGGGCGCGAGGCGGGGCGGAGTGGCGGATGACCGCGCGGACGTCACGCGGACGCATCGGCGCCAAGCGCGCAATGCTGCGCACATGAGGCTGCGGCTCTATCACCACGGCGACAGCGCTCGTGTCGCGTACCGTGAGGCGGGCACTGGACCCGGCCTTGCGCTCTTCCACTCGCTCGGCCTCTCGCACCGTGAGTGGGAGCCGGTCGTCGCCCGCCTGGCCGAGCGCTTCCGCGTCGTGCTGCCGGACCTGCCGCTGCACGGCGACAGCGAGGACCGCCCGCACCACCCCTACAGCCCCGACTGGCTCGCGGAGGTCGTCGCCGGCTTCTGCGGTGAGGTGCTCGGGCCGCGGCCGCTCGTGGGCGGGCACGACCTCGGCGCCGAGCTGCTGCTGCGCGCGGTCGTCGACGGGCGGCTGACGCCGCGGCGGCTCGTGCTGATGCCGAACCGTCTGCACCGACGCGCCGAGCAGCGTGTCGCACCAGCGCTGTGGCGCGGCGCATGCCGGGCCGCAGCCTTGCCGGGACTCGACCGGCTGCTCGCCCGCGGAGCGCCGCTCGTCTTCCGGCCCGCGCTCGGCGAGCGGCTGTCGGCGCAGCGCAACCCCGCCGCGCGCGACCTCGTCCGCCACGCGCTCGCGGACGTCCCCGGCAACCGCGCCCGCGCCCGCTCCTGGGCGAGGTTCGCGCGCGCCTGGCCGAGCGAGCCGCAGCGCGCGCTGCTCGACGGCTACCAGCACGTCGCGATGCCGACCTTGCTGCTGTGGGGCGACGCCGACCCGGCGCACCCCATCGCGGCCGCGCAGGAGGCGCTCGACCTGCTGCCGGACGGCCAGTTGCGCGTGCTCGACCGTGCCGGCTTCCTGCTCGCCTACGACGACCCCGTCGGCCTCGCACGCGAGCTGATCGCCTTCTGCGGGTGATGGATCGCACACCGCCGCATCCCGCGCCGGAGTAGCGTTGCAGGGGAGGAGCACCCGAACCTTGACGACGAGAGACGACGCGGAGGACGCATGGGCGTGCAGGAGCAGAACGACGAGCAGTTGTGGGGCGGCGAGACGACGAAGGCGGTCGCGAACTTCCCGGTGTCCGGTGAGCGCGTGCCCGTGCCGGTCGTGCGCTGGCTCGGCCGCATCAAGGGCGCGGCCGCGCGCGTGAACGGCGAGCTCGGCCTGCTCGACGCGGCCGTCGCGGCGCGGATCGCCGCCGCAGGCGACGAGATCGCCGAGGGCCGGCACGACGACCAGTTCCCGATCGACGTCTTCCAGACGGGCTCCGGCACCTCCTCGAACATGAACGCGAACGAGGTGATCGCGAACCTCGCCGGCGACGGCGCGCACGCGAACGACCACGTGAACATGGGCCAGTCGTCGAACGACGTCTTCCCGAGCGCCGTCCACCTCGCCGCGCTCGACGAGGCGACCAACCACCTGCTGCCGGCGCTCGAGCAGCTGGAGGCCTCGTTCGAGGCGAAGGCAGCGGCCTTCCAGGACGTCGTCAAGTCCGGCCGCACGCACCTGATGGACGCCGTCCCCGTCACGCTCGGTCAGGAGTTCGCCGGCTACGCCGCGCAGATCCGCCTCGGCGCCAAGCGCGTGCGCAACGCGCTGCCGCAGGTCGCGCAGATCCCGCTCGGAGGCACGGCGACCGGCACCGGTCTCAACACGCACCCCGAGTTCGCAGCGCGCGTGCGCGGCAAGCTCGTGCAGGCGAGCGGCTTGCAGATCAGCCCGCCGGAGGACCCGTTCGAGGCGCAGGCGAACCGCGACGCGCTCGTGGAGCTGTCGGGCGCGCTGAAGGTCGTCGCCGTCTCGCTGACGAAGATCGCCAACGACCTGGCTCTGATGGGCTCCGGCCCACGCGCCGGCATCGGTGAGCTGTTCCTGCCTGAGCTGCAGAAGGGCTCCTCGATCATGCCGGGCAAGGTCAACCCGGTGATCCCGGAGGTCGTGCTGCAGGTGAGCGCGCAGGTGATCGGCAACGACACGGCGATCACGATCGGCGGCCTGCAGGGCCAGTTCGAGCTGAACGTGCGCATCCCGCTGATCGCGCGCAACCTGCTGCAGTCGATCCACCTGCTCACGTCGACCTCTTGCCTGTTCGCCGAGAAGTGCGTCGACGGGATCAAGGCGAACCTCGCCGGCTGCGAGCGCTCGGCCGAGTCGACGCTCGCCACCGCGACCGCGCTCAACCCCTTCATCGGCTATGACAAGGCGGCTGAGATCGTCAAGGAGGCGACGGCCTCCGGCCGCACCCTGCGCGAGGTCGCGCTCGAGGCCGGCGTGGACGAGGCGACGCTCGCCGAGGCGCTCGACCTGCGCAGAATCGCGCGCGGAGGGTAACGTCGCCCGCAGGCGATCCGCTCGCGGTCGCCGGAGGGCGAAACGCCGTGTCGGCAGGCGATCCGCTCGCGGTCGCCGGAGAGCGAAACCGGCAGCACGCGGGACGGGTCGGCGCGTGCGCGGCCGGCCCGTTCAGGCCGCAAGCTGCGGCCACAGCTCGTAGGCGGGATACGGCGGGTCGTGAGCAACACGGCCCGCCGGCGTGTCGCGGACGGGGCCGCGCAGGCCGGACTGGAAGCGCACGTCGCGATCGTGCACCTGGTACTGCGTCCAGACCCGGACCGGCAGCCTGGCCATCGCGGCCCAGTTCTCGCGGATGCGCGCGACCTGCTCGGCGTAGACGTCCGGATGCGCCGGGTCAGCGGTGCGCGCCGGGTCGACGACCCAGCGCTCGACGTCCGGCGCGATCCACCCGTTGCGGCGCACGCCGAACTGGTAGCCGCCCTCGGTCAGCCACACGGACGGCTCAGGCCATCCGTGGTCGGCCTGCAGCTCGAGCAGGCGCTCGACGCGCCAGCGGCCGTCGTCCTCCGGCCCGTGCTTCACGTCGGCGTAGTTGTGGTGCGCCCAGCCGACGGGGACGCCCGGCTCCCAGCCCTGCAGGTGCGCGAGCAACTCGGCGCTGAAGGCGTCCCACGGCGTACCGCGGCCGGACTCGGTCCCCGCCCGCCCGACGACGTCGGACGCCCCCGGCAGCAGCAGGCCTGGCCCGCCGGGCGTGGCCGCCGCGACCGCCGCAGCCGTGCGCGACAGCTCGGCGGTGGCGCCGGCGATCGTGCCAGCGGGAAGGAACGGGGCGCGCTGCGGCTCCCACGTCAGGTTCGGCTCGTTCATCGGCTGCAGCCAGTCGATCTCCGCGCCTGCGGGATTGCCGGCGCCGCCGCGTGCGTAGCGCGCACACAGGAACGCGACGAACCAGGCCCACGGGCCGTCAGGGCTCAGATCGTGCGGGACGTGTGCCTCGTTCACCACTGCCGCGAGCGCGGCCGCAGCCGGCTGCGCCCACGCCGGGAACGCCTGATAGAGCGTCAACGCGACCTCGCAGCCGTCGGCCTTCGCCTGCGCGATCTGCGCGTCGAGCGCGGCGAGTTGCGACGCGGCGGGACCGCCCGGGTCGCCGAGGTCGTGCAGCGCCTGCTCGCGCGTGAACGGGCTCGGCGCCGCCGGCTGCAGGCGCGGCCAGATCGCCCACAGCGCGATGAACGTCGTCGGGTGCGGCCCGCCCTGCAGGTAGCCGCGCACGCCGAGGCTGTCGTCGTAGACGTTGACGTCGCCGATCAGCGAGGCGCCCTTGCGCATCGCCGGCGGCGTCGTGGACGGGGCGGTGGCCGAACCGGTGCGGGCACGGGGTCGCTCGTCGCCGCCGCAGCCGACGAGCGCCAGCGCGGCCGCGGTGCCCGCGCCGGCGAGCAGCTCACGGCGCGTCAAGCCCGGCATCGCGGTTCACGCTAGCAATCCGCCTTCGCCGCGCCGTCGCGGCCGTGCCGCTCAGCCCCCGGTGTAGAGGCGCGCGAGCGTCTCGGCGACGCAGACCGGCTTCTCGCCGCCCTCGCGCTCGAACGTGCACGTCGTCGCCATCTGGATCCCGCCCGGGATGTCGTCGACGGAGGACATCGCGACGCGCATGCGGACCTTCGAGCCGACCGGCAGCGGCGCCGGGAAGCGGACCTTGTTGACGCCGTAGTTGAGGCCGAACGCGAAGCCCTCGACGGTGAACAGGGTGTAGCTGAACTGCGGCACGAGCGAGAGCGTGTAGTAGCCGTGCGCGATCGTGCCGCCGAACGGCGTCTGCTTCGCTCTCTCGACGTCAACGTGGATCCATTGGTGGTCGCCGGTGACGTCGGCGAAGGCGTTGATCTCCTCCTGCGTGACGAGGTGCCAGTCGCTGACGCCCATCTCCTGCCCCACGCGGGACTTGATGTCGTCGATGCCGTTGAGCGTGATCACGCCGGGCCTCCTCGATCCGTTGGACGGCGCAAGGCTAGTCCGGGGGTGCGGCCAACCGCGCCGCTTACTAGGCTCCACGCATGTCGGGTTCTCTACTCGCCGTCGACGCGCCCTC